>NZ_DEYR01000030.1:0-130433 GCF_002364635.1 Pseudomonas sp. UBA3153 | reverse complement strand
GAGGCCGCCTCCTACCCGATCACCCTACAGTCGCGCCGTAATCAGCAGCCGTAGGGTGCGCTGCGCGCACCGAGACGGTCCCCGATTGCCGCGGATGTGTTACGCGACGGCGGCCACGGTGCGCATGGCGCACCCTACGGAAGCGTATCGAGACCATCCTGGAGAGCCGAGCTCCCTGCGAGCGCGGCGCGTCGAGTGCGATCAGGCTTTGCGCCCGTTCAGGATCAGCAGGGTCACCACGCCGCCGACGATGCCCCAGAACGCCGAGCCGATGGACAGCAGGGTCATGCCGGAGGCGGTGATCATGAAGGTCACCAGCGCCGCCTCGCGCTCGCGGGCGTCCTGCATGGCATTGGTCAGGCCATTCATGATCGAACCGAGGAGTGCGAGCGCGGCGATCGACAGTACCAGCTCGCGCGGGAAGGCGGCGAACAGCGCGGCCAGGGTGGCGGCGAAAGTGCCGGCGATGGCGTAGAAGATGCCGCACCAGAAGGCCGCGGTGTAGCGTTTGTTCTTGTCTTCGTGGGCGTGCGGGCCGGTGCAGATGGCGGCGCTGATCGCCGCCAGGCCGATACCGTGGGCGCCGAACGGGGCGGTGATCAGCGAGATGATCCCGGTCGCGCTGACCAGCGGGGAGGCGGGTGTCTGGTAGCCGTCGACGCGCAGCACGGCGACGCCGGGCATGTTCTGCGAGGTCATCATCACCACGAACAGCGGAATGCCGATGCTGACCACGGAGGCGAAGGAGAAGCTCGGCGTGGTCCATACCGGTGCTGCCAGTTCCAGGGTGAAGTGGCTGAAATCCAGCAGCCCCAGGGCGCCCGCCAGCACGCAGCCGACCAGCAGCGCCACCAGCACCGCATAGCGCGGTGCCAGACGCTTGGCGATCAGGTAGGAGAAGAACATGCCCAGCACCAGCCCGGTACGGTGCTGCGCGGCGACGAAGATTTCGCTGCCGATCTTGAACAGGATGCCGGCGAGCAGGGCGGCGCACAGCGAGCCGGGCAGCTTGCGCATGATCTTCTCGAAGCTGCCGGTAAGGCCGCAGAGCAGTACCAGCGCGCCGCTGAACAGGTAGGCGCCGATCGCCTCGCTGTACGGCACACCGGCAAGGCTGGTCACCAGCAACGCCGCGCCCGGCGTGGACCAGGCGACGGTCACCGGCGTGCGGTAGTACAGCGACAGGCCGATGTTGCACACCGCCATGCCGATCGACAGCGCCCAGATCCACGAGGCGATCTGGCCGCCGCTGAGCCCGGCGTTCTGCCCGGCCTGGAACATCAGCACCAGCGAACTGGTGTAGCCAACCAGCATGGCGATGAAGCCGGCCACTACGGCTGAGGGCGCACTGTCGGCGAACGGACGCACCCGCGCCGTCGTCATCTGATTCATCGGAACGCTCCCTGAACATCCGCGAAAATGGGGTAAAGCGAGGCCACCAGCAACAGCGCCATGCCGACGTTGAACACACGCAGGATGCGTGGCCGCTCCAGCCAGCGCCGCAACAGGCTGCCGGCAACCGTCCAGAGGCCGACGCTGGGGCAGTTTATCAGGGCGAACAGCGCGGCAATCAGCAGCACGTTGACGATGAAATTCTCCTGGGGCGCATAGGTGGTGATGGCGCCTATCGCCATGATCCAGGCTTTTGGATTGACCCATTGGAAGGCGGCGGCCTGAAGGAAGGTGAACGGCCTGCCACGCGCGTCGGCGCGGGTTTGCGGCGCGGCGGAGCCGGCAATCCTCCAGGCGAGGTAGAGCATGTAGGCCGCGCCGAGGTAGCGCAGCGCGGTGAACAGCAGCGGCACGCGCTCGAACAGCTGGCCGAGGCCAAGGCCGACGGCGATCACCAGTAGCATGAAGCCCAGGCTGATGCCGAGCATGTGCGGCAGCGTGCGACGCACGCCGAAGTTAACGCCTGACGCGAGAAGCATCATGTTGTTCGGTCCGGGCGTTACCGAGGTGACGAAGGCAAAGGCGATCAGGGCGACCAGCAGGTCCGGGCTCATGGGGCGTTCTCCTTGGGAGCGGAAAGCCTAAGGGCGCCCCTGGATGGCGTCGCCATACAGCCGGTTTTGCTTTGAGCGGTACAGTCGAGGACTGTTATTGAACTGTATCGGTAGGTACTGTCTGCACTGTCCAGTGTCATGGAGATCGGAACATGGAAGAAAACCCCTACAGCGCGCCCCAGGTCGCACTGGTCGATGACCACCGCCCCTCGAAACTGCCTGGTTGGAGTGTCGCGCAACTGGAACTGCTCGGCTGGCTGAGCCTGGTTTCGGTGCTCGGCACACTGGTGCTGCTGGTGCTGGCGTTCGTCGGCGGACTGACCGCGCAGGCCGGGCTGGAGCGCTACTCGAACTGGCTCGGCCTGGTCATGGTGCTGCTGGGGGATTACCTGTTGCTGCGCCTGAACAGCTTCGCCCAGGCCCGGTTCGAGGCGCGCGGGCTGAGCGCGCCGGTGTGGACGGTGGTGGCGCTGAGCCTGCTGATGGAAGCCTTCGACCTGACCTTCGGCAACCGCTCGTTCACCCATTTCAGCTGGGAAACGCTGGTGTACTTCGGCCTGGTGTTCGCGCTTGGCGCCAGCAGCACCTGGTACGGCATTCGGCTGCTGAAGGTGCAGAACGTCTATCCGGTGTTCCGCCTGATGGCCTGGCTGGAGATCGTCGGCGGGCTGATGATGGCGACCCTGGTGCTGATGCTGCTGGGCATGCTGCCCCTGCTCGGCGCCACGCTGGCGATGATGGTGGTGTTCTTCAAGGGCGCGGCCGAGGTGCGCGAGCAGATCGCCTGAGACGTCAGTCCTCTTCGCTGCCGGCCAGGCGCCCGGCGCTCAGCGCCCGGTTCACCGCCAGCCAGCCTTCCACCGCCTGCTCGCCGGTCTCGGCGAACACCCGCTGGAGGATTCGCGCCTGCTCGCGACGCAGGGCCTGCTCGAGCTTCGCACCTTCGGCGGTGAAACCGAGCAGGCGCTTACGTTTGTCATCCTCGGCGGTCACGCTCTGCACCAGGCGCATCTCCACCAACTGGCGCAACGGGGTACTCAGCGCCTGTTTGCTGACGCCCAGGTAGCCGAGCAGCTCCTTCACGCTGAGCCCCGGATAGCGGGCGATGAAGAACAGGATGCGATGGTGCACGCGGGACAGTCCGCGCCGCGCGAGCATCTCGTCGGGCTTGGCGGTGAAGGCCTGGTAGCCGAAAAAGAAGGCTTCCATCGCCTGGCGCTGATCGGTCGATTTTTTTAGGTCAGTCATATTGACGTTTATACAACGGGCAGCGTAGTTTCGGTCAAGCAGTTTGACCAAAATTCCACGCCTTGCCCCGGTGACATCATGGCCTTTTCCGAACGCGTTTCCCGTCTCAAGAGTTCCCTCATCCGCGAAATTCTCGCCGCGGCGCAGCGTCCGGAAGTGATGTCCTTCGCCGGCGGGCTGCCGGCCGAATCCATGCTGCCGGCGATGAACTGGAGCGCGCTGCCGGCGAGCATCGGCCAGTACGGCATGAGCGAAGGCGAGCCGGCGCTGCGCGAGGCGATTGCCGCCGAGGCGCGCGCGCTGGGCGTGGCCTGCGAGGCCAGCCAGGTGCTGATCGTCAGCGGATCGCAGCAGACCCTCGATCTCGCCGCCAAGCTGTTCATCGATCCGGGCACCGAAGTGCTGCTCGAAGCGCCGACCTACCTGGCGGCGCTGCAGGCATTCCAGCTGTTCGGCGCCGACTGCATCGGCGTGCCGCAGGAAGCCGATGGTCCGGAACTGAGCGCCCTGCGCGAAGCGCTGGAGACCCGCAAGCCGGCCTTCGCCTACTTGATCCCGACCTTCCAGAATCCGTCCGCGGTGCGCTACAGCGAGGTCAAGCGCGATGCCGTGGCGGCGCTGCTCGACGAATTCCAGGTCACCCTGATCGAAGACGAACCCTATCGCGAGCTGACCTTCGACGGCGGTAGCGCCACGCCGATCGTCACGCGCCTGAAAAAAACCAGCTGGATCTACACCGGCACCGTGTCCAAGACGCTGTTGCCGGGCCTGCGCGTGGGCTTTCTGATCGCCACGCCGGACCTCTATCCGCACCTGCTGCGCCTGAAGCAGTCGGCCGACCTGCATACCAACCGCATCGGCCAGTGGCAGGCGCTGCAGTGGCTGGGCAGCGAGCAGTACCGCGCGCACCTGGTCGAGTTGCGCAGCTTCTATCGCACCCGCCGCGATGCGATGCAGGCCGCGCTGGAAGAGCATTTCGGTGACCTCGCCAGCTGGGAAGTGCCGCAGGGCGGGCTGTTCTACTGGCTCAAGCTGCATCGTCCGCTGGACACGCGCACACTGTTGAATCCGGCCCTGGCGCAGAATGTCGCCTTCATGCCGGGCGAGCCTTTCTTCATCGATCCGGAGGCCAATCCGGGTTACCTGCGGCTGAACTTCAGCCATGTGGCGCCGGAACGACTGAGCGAAGGCCTCAGGCGGCTGGCAGGCGTGATACGCGAAGCCCAGGCCGCCGAGGCGGCCTGAGTACGGATACATAGGGAGCATCGGCATGTACAAGGTTTACGGCGATTTCCGTTCGGGCAACTGCTACAAGGTGAAACTCATCCTCAACCTGCTCGGCAAGCCTTACGAGTGGGTGACGGTGGACATCCTCAAGGGCGGCACCAAGAGCCCCGAGTTCCTCGCGCTGAATCCGAACGGCAAGATTCCGGTGCTGCAACTCGAAGACGGCACCACGCTGTGGGAATCCAACGCGATCCTGAATTTCCTCGCCGACGGCAGCGACCTGCTGCCGACCGAGCCGCGCCTGCGTACCCAGGTGCTGCAGTGGCAGTTCTTCGAGCAGTACAGCCATGAGCCGTTCGTGGCCGTGGCGCGGCGCATCAAGTGGCTGGAGGGCATGCCGGAGGCGCGTCGCGAAGAGTACGAAGGCAAGCTGATCGACGGCTACCACGCCTTCGCGGTGATGGAACAGCAGTTGCAGCGCACGCCGTATCTGGTGGGCGAGCAGTACACCATCGCCGACATCGCGCTCTACGCCTACACCCACGTCGCCGACGAAGGCGGTTTCGACCTCGCCGGTTTCCCCGCGATCCAGGCCTGGATGAAGCGGGTGGCGAGCCATCCGCGGCATGTCGGGATGCTCGACTGAGAAACGAAAAAACCGGCCCTGGAGGCCGGTTTTTTCTTGCCGCTCGATGGCGGGCGCTTCAGTTCACCAGGCTGAGGAACTCGGCGCGGGTGTCGGAGTTCTCGCGGAACTCGCCGAGCATCACCGAGGTGACCATCGAGGAATTCTGCTTCTCCACGCCGCGCATCATCATGCACATGTGCTGCGCCTCGATGACCACCGCGACGCCGGCGGCATGGGTGATGCTCTGCACGGCATCGGCGATCTGCCGGGTGAGGTTTTCCTGGATCTGCAGGCGGCGCGCGTACATGTCCACGATGCGGGCGACCTTCGACAGGCCGAGGACCTTGCCGCTGGGCAGGTAGGCGACGTGCGCCTTGCCAATGAACGGAAGCATGTGGTGTTCGCACATCGAGTACAGCTCGATGTTCTTCACCAGCACCATCTCGCTGTTGTCGGAGCTGAACAGCGCGCCGTTGGTGACTTCTTCCAGCGTCTGCTGGTAACCGCGGCAGAGGTACTGCATGGCCTTGGCCGCCCGTTTGGGGGTGTCCAGCAGGCCCTCGCGGTTCACGTCCTCGCCGATCTCGGCCAGGATTTCCGTGTAATTCTTTTCCAGGGACATTGATCTACCTAGGGATGTACGCAGATAAGCACGGCAGGGTAGGTCGGCGCCGTCTGGCTGGCAAGCCTGATGCGTGCGCACCGGCTGATGGACGCAACTCCGCCGCTTCGCTGCCGTCGATTGCGGCCGGGTGTCGCGGCCCGCTAGCATGGGCGTTTTCCTGTTTCGGAGTCACCATGCTGGCCCAGTTGTTCGCCGTTCTGGCCCCCGTTCTGATCACCGCCGGACTCGGTTATGGCTGGGCCCGCAGCGGCCATGCGTACCCCACCGATTTCATCGCCAAACTGGTGCTGAACATCGCCACGCCCTGCCTGATTCTTTCCACCCTCAGCCGCGCGCAGCTCGATCGTCATGCCTTCGCCGAGATGGCCATCGCCTGTGTGCTGGTCACCGTCGCCATGGGCGTGGTCGGGTTGATCGCCAGTCGGGTGTCGGGCAAGGATTGGCGGGTGCTGGTGCCGGGCTTCCTGTTTCCCAACTCCGGCAACATGGGCCTGCCGATGAGCCTGTATGCTTTCGGTGAGCACGGTCTGGCGCTGGCAGTAGCGTTCTTCATGGTCCTCTCGGTGGGGCATTTCAGCATCGGGCCGGCGATTTCCGGCAGCGCGCCCCCGCTGAAGAAGGTCTTCAGCAATCCGATCCTGATCAGCCTGGTGCTGGCCCTGCCGCTGGTGATCTTCGACATCGACCTGCCGCGCTGGCTGGACAACAGCCTCGATCTGCTGGCCGGGATGACCATTCCGCTGATGCTGCTCACTCTCGGCGTCTCGCTGGCATCGATCCGCGTGCATCATCTGGGCAGCGGGATGCTGCTCGGCGGGTTGCGAATTCTGTGCGGGGCCGGTGTCGGTTGGCTGGTCGGCGTGCTGCTCGGCCTGCCGCCGCTGAGTCTGGGCGTGCTGGTGATGCAGTCGGCGATGCCGGTGGCGGTGTTCAACTATCTGTTCGCGGTCCGTGCGAACCGCTCGCCGGAAGACGTGGCGAGCCTAGTGCTGTGTTCGACGTTGCTCTCGTTCGTGTTTCTTCCGTTGCTGCTGCTCTGGCTGCTGCCCGCGTCGAGCTGAGGGGCAACGGCTTCAGCCGATGAAGCCGGTGAGGTTCGGGACGATCAGGATCAGGGCGATGGCCACCACGATCAATCCTGCCTGGCGCATTTTCGGCTTTTTGAACATAGGCACGGCCTTTCTTCTTGTTGTTGACGGTGCTGCGACCGGTCGGCACGCGGGCGGCGCTGCCGGTCGATAGCGTCTGTTCGAGTAGACTCCACGCGCCGTGTCCTGTTGCACCGCCTCGCTGTGCCTGCCCCAACCCGGACCTTTACGCCGCAATTCCCCGTTCCAGAGCCTCTCCAGGCGCCTCGCCCTGCGTGGCAGCGGGCTGCCGTTCGTCTGAGCGTCGCGGTCAAGTCCGCTGAGCGCATCGGTCATTGCCTCCTGCACAGGCGCGATTAAGGTGAACTCACCCCGGCCTGCCGCCGGTTCGTTCGTGATCAAAACGAGAACAAACCATGACCGAAGCAATGATTTTCGACGCGGTGCGCACGCCCCGCGGCAAGGGCAAGAAGGACGGCGCGCTGCACAGCGTGAAGCCGGTGAACCTGATGGCCGGGCTGTTGCGCGCCATCCAGCAGCGCAATGACCTGGACACCACGCAGGTCGACGACATCGTGCTCGGCTGCGTGACGCCGGTGGGCGACCAGGGCGCCGATATCGCCAAGACCGCCGCGCTGGTGGCCGACTGGGACGAGCAGGTCGCCGGGCAGCAGATCAACCGTTTCTGCGCCTCCGGTCTGGAAGCGGTGAACATCGGCGCGATGAAGGTGCGCTCGGGCTTCGAGGACCTGGTGCTGGTTGGCGGCGTGGAATCCATGTCGCGTGTGCCGATGGGGTCGGATGGCGGTGCCTGGGCGATGGACCCGGAAACCACCCTGCATACCCAGTTCGTCCCGCAGGGGATTGGCGCCGACCTGATCGCCACCCTCGAAGGGTTCAGCCGTCAGGACGTCGATGCCTTCGCTCTGCGCTCGCAGCAGAAAGCCGCCCGGGCCCGCGCCGAGCAGCGCTTCGCCCGCACGCTGGTACCGGTGACCGACCAGAACGGCATCGTCCTGCTCGACAACGACGAGTTCATCCGCGCGGATTCCACCCTGGAAGGCCTAGGCGCCCTCAAGCCGAGCTTCGAGATGATGGGGCAGATGGGCTTCGACGCCACGGCGCTGCGCAAGTACAGCTACCTGGAACGCATCGAGCACGTGCACACGCCGGGCAACAGCTCGGGCATCGTCGATGGCGCCGCGGCCATGCTGATCGGCTCCGAGGCCAAGGGCCGCGAGCTGGGCCTGAAGGCGCGCGGTCGTATCGTCGCCACCGCGGTGACCGGCAGCGATCCGACCATCATGCTCACCGGCCCGGCGCCGGCCACGCGCAAGGCGCTGGCCAAGGCCGGGCTGCGGGTCGAGGACATCGACCTGTTCGAGGTCAACGAGGCGTTCGCCTCCGTGGTGATGCGCTTCATGCGCGAGATGGGCGTCAGCGAAGACAGGGTCAACGTCAACGGCGGCTCCATCGCCATGGGCCATCCGCTCGGCGCCACCGGCTGCATCATCCTCGCCACGCTGCTCGACGAGCTGGAGCGCCGCCAGTTGCGCTACGGCCTGGCCACGCTCTGCGTCGGCGGCGGCATGGGTATCGCCACCATCATCGAACGCCTCTGAGGAGCGATCACGGGCTACTGCGCTCGGCCATGCCGCGTTGGAAAATTCACCGAGAATGCTCATTGGCTACAGCCAACTCCGGGGATTTCCGCCTTGCCTGACCTTCGCTCGTAATGCCCCTGAAGCGCTCCTCCACCAGGAGAACAACACAATGACCGATGCCATCCGTTACGAGAAAGACCAGGACAACGTCGTCCTGCTGACCATCGACATGCCCGGCCAGAGCGCCAACACCATGAACGCGACCTACCGCGCCGCCATGGCCGACACCGTCGCGCGCCTCGAGGCGGAGAAGGACTCGATCGCCGGGGTGATCGTCACCTCGGGCAAGAAGACCTTCTTCGCCGGCGGCGACCTCAACGAGCTGATCAAGGTCACCCCGGCCGATGCCGAAGGCTTCTACCGCATGGTGCTCGGCCTGAAGGCCCAGCTGCGCCGCCTGGAAACGCTCGGCAAGCCGGTCGTAGCCGCCATCAATGGCGCGGCGCTGGGCGGTGGCTGGGAAATCTGCCTGGCCTGCCATCAGCGCATCGCGCTGGACGATTCCAGCGTGCAGCTGGGCCTGCCGGAAGTCACCCTCGGCCTGTTGCCCGGCGGGGGCGGAGTGGTGCGCATGGTGCGCCTGCTCGGGCTGGAGAAGACGCTGCCCTACCTTGCCGAAGGCAAGAAGGTGCGGCCGCAGGAAGCGCTCAAGGCCGGCTTGATCCACGCCGTCGCCAGCAGCCGCGAGGACCTGCTGAGCCAGGCGCGGGCCTGGGTGCTGGCCAACCCGAACGCCAGCCAGCCGTGGGACCAGAAGGGCTACAAGATTCCCGGCGGCACGCCGTCGAGCCCGGCGGTGGCGCAGATGCTGGCCATCGCGCCGTCCGTGTTACGTGACAAGACCAAGGGCTGCTTCCCCGCGCCGGAGAAGATCATGTGCGCCGCGGTGGAAGGTGCGCAGGTGGATTTCGACACCGCGCAACTGATCGAGACGCGCTACTTCACCGAGCTGGCGACCGGCCAGGTGGCGAAGAACATGATCGGAACCTTCTGGTTCCAGCTCAACGAGATCAATGCCGGCGGTTCCCGGCCCAAGGGCTTCGAGCGGCGCAAGGTCAGCCGGGTCGGCGTGCTCGGCGCCGGCATGATGGGCGCCGGCATCGCCTACGTGTCGGCTGTCGCCGGCATCGAGGTGGTGCTCAAGGATGTGTCGACGCAAGCGGCCGAGAAGGGCAAGGCCTACTCGGCCAAGCTGCTGGATAAGAAGGTCGGCCGCGGCCACATGAGCGCGGAAGCACGCGATGCGATCCTCGCGCGGATCCAGCCGACCGACAGCGATGCGGCGTTTTCCGGCTGCGACCTGATCATCGAGGCGGTGTTCGAGGACCGTGCGCTGAAGGCCAAGGTCACCGCCAGCGCCGAGGCCTCGGCGCTGCCCGATGCCTTGATCGCCTCCAACACCTCGACGCTGCCGATCACCGGCCTGGCGTCGGCCGTGGCGCGCCCGGAGAAGTTCATCGGCCTGCATTTCTTCAGCCCGGTGGACAAGATGCCGCTGGTGGAAATCATCCGCGGCGCGCAGACCTCGGACGAAACCCTGGCGCGCGGCTTCGACTTCGTCCAGCAGATCAGGAAGACGCCCATCGTCGTCGAGGACAGCCGCGGCTTCTTCACCTCGCGGGTGTTCGGCACTTTCACCAACGAGGGCATCGCCATGCTCGGCGAAGGCATAGGTGCGGCGCTGATCGAGAACGAGGCGCGCAAGGCGGGGATGCCGGTCGGTCCGCTGGCGATCTCCGACGAGGTTTCCCTGAGCCTTATGCAGCACATCCGCCAGCAGGCCGAGAAGGACCTCGCCGGCGAGGGCAAACCGGTGCCACAGCATCCGGCGTTCGCCACCATCGCGCTGATGCTGGAGGAGTACAAACGTCCCGGCAAGGTGGCCGGCGGCGGCTTCTACGATTATCCGGCCGGTGCCAAGAAGCATCTGTGGCCCGGACTCAAGGAGCACTTCGAGAAGGCCGAGGCGCGCATTTCCGAGGAGGACGTGCGCGACCGCCTGTTGTTCGTGCAGGCCCTGGAAACCGTGCGCTGCCTGGAGGAGGGCGTGTTGAACTCGGTGGCCGATGCTAACGTCGGCTCAATCATGGGCATCGGTTTCGCCGCCTGGAGCGGCGGTGCGCTGCAGTTCATCAACCAGTACAGCATCGATGACTTCATCGCCCGCGCGCAGTACCTCGCCGAACAGTACGGCGAGCGCTTCGAGCCCCCGGCGCTGTTGTTGGAGAAGGCGGCCAGCGGCGCGCGCTTCTGAGCCGTGTAAGGTACAAGGAGCCCGGCACCCGCCGGGCTTTTTCTTGCCCGCCGGTCAGCTGGCGGAGGCCACTCGATAGCACCTTTGCCTGCGCGCGCTGCCAAAACTCCAGGACCCACAACGGAGGACCTCAGCATGTCAGGCCAGCGCAAAGAGTCGGTCGAGAACACCGAAGAGCAGGCGAGCAAGGTCGGCGAGAAGAACAAGCGCATGAATCAGGAGGGCGAACAGCCCCGCGCCGAAGATCAGAAAACCACCGAAGAGCAACTGCGCAAGCAGACCACGGGAGGCGAGCAGCCATGAATACCGTCATCCGAACGGCTGGTTTGCCGTTGCTGTTCGCGCTGTGCGTGTCTGCCAGCGCAGGCGTCGCCGCCGATTCGGCGGGCATGCAGGCCGCTCCGGTGCAGCAGCCGTCGGGCGGCGCTGCCGGCAGCGTCGCTCCGGGTAACGTCTCGAACCAGGCACCGCGTGCACCCATGGCGCCGCGTGCGCCCAACGCACCGGCCTACAACTCGAACAACAACGCGCGCGACGTGGCGCCCGAACCTTCCGTGCAGGAGCGCCCTTCGCTGGAGCAACAGCGTCGGCAGATCGGCAGCGAGATGGAAAACCAGCGCAAGCAATAGCACCTGAGCGCCGGTGTGGTTCAGACCGGCAGGAACGGTGTGGCGAAGGTATCGCCGGGGCCGCGTGGCGGCCTGTCATCGAGCGCTTCCAGCGCCTGGCGCAACTCGATGCTGCGGGAGAGCTTCGAGAGACTTTCGAGGGTGCGGGCCAGCGCGCCGGCCGACCCGGTGCCGAAGCCCAGCAACGTCGAGCCGTTGGTGAACAGGGCGAAGGCAGCTACGACGAGGAGGTGTCCCCTGTGCATTTTCATCGTGGTTATCTTCGATCGGGCCGCGTGCGTCGCGTCGGGCAACACGGGCGGCGAGGTCAGCGGGACGCGTCCGTCGCCACGGGCGGCGCGGCGTTGGCGGTGTGGGGTGCCATGCTTGTCGCCAGCAGCGGCAGCGCGACCAGAAGGTAAAGGCCGATAGCCCCGAAGGCGCCATTGCGGGCGAATTTCAACGTCTGGCTATGCATGAGCTATTACTCCTTTCGATAACTATCTCGACAATGGCGGGAAAAGCAATCGGCCTGATCGATGTGTTGAGGCGAAAAAAACCAGCGGCCCTCAGGCCGCCTGGCATATGCCGTTCTGCAAACAGAGCAGGTCATGTACGGCCAGTCGCTCGCTGTGCAGCGTTGGAACCTTCAGGGTCATCAGGCCGCCGTCCTCGAGATGCAGCGCGGCCTCGCTTTCAAACTTCAGCCCTGCATCGCTCAGGGTCACGTAAGTGACGCCGTAGGCACGCTTGCTGTGAAGGATATTGGTCATTGCTCGGCTCCTTGGCGCCACTGCGAAGTGGCGTCCGTATCAGCGGTTTTTTCTGGCGTCTGCCTGGCGGCCACTCTGGCTCGTGCTTTTCGGCGTCGGACGATAGAACTCCGAGTAGGCCGGGGTGGCGAATGCGGAGGCGGCGATAAGGCTGGCGATGGCGGCGTATTTGTTCATCTGCGTATCCTCGAAATGGCAATGGGGCGATGTGCCCGATGGCTGAATCATTGCCGAGTGCCCGTTCGCCAGGAAGTGAATGGCACGCATGGTGAACATCGAAGCGGCTGATGATATGGGCGACAGCCATTGCCCGACTCGATGGGGCGTTAAGTACGCCAGTGAGCCGAAGCCTGTTTCGCAGAAGTGGAGGCTATGTTAAGAAAAGCCCACCATCCGTCATGGGTGCGCCTTATCGTCACAATCGGGATCCGCCAATGTCGCTTCGTATCTGCATTCTTGAAACCGATAGCCTTCGTCCCGAACTGGTCGACCGTTATCAGGGTTACGGGCGCATGTTCGAGCGCCTGTTCGCGCAGCAACCGATTCCGGCCCGTTTCGAGCTGTTCAACGTCGTCGACGGCGTCTACCCGGGCGACGACGAGCGCTACGACGCCTACCTGGTAACCGGTAGCAAGGCCGATTCCTTCGCCAGCGACCCGTGGATCCAGACGCTCAAAGCCTTTCTCCTCGATCGTTACCAGCGCGGCGACAAGCTGCTCGGGATCTGTTTCGGCCACCAGTTGCTGGCGCTGCTGCTGGGAGGTCGCAGCGAGCGCGCGAGCCAGGGCTGGGGCGTAGGCATCCACCGATACCGCCTCGCCGAGCAGCCGGCCTGGATGAAGCCGGCGGTGGAGGAACTGACGCTGCTGATCAGCCACCAGGATCAGGTCACGCAGTTGCCGGAAAACGCTACGGTGCTGGCCTCCAGCGATTTCTGCCCGATCGCCGCCTATCGTATCGAGGATCAGGTGCTGTGCTTCCAGGGCCATCCGGAGTTCATTCCGGACTATTCCCGGGCGTTGCTGGACATCCGCCAGAAGTGCATCGGCGAGCATGTCTACCAGCAGGGCATCGCCAGCCTCGAGCATCCGCACCACGGGCCCACGGTGGCCGAGTGGATCATGCGCTTCGTCGCCGGCGAACGGCTCGCACAGTTCTCGCCAGCCCGCGAGAAGGTCACCGACACGGCCTGATCGCCGCCCAACAAAAAGCCCGGCGATTGCCGGGCTTTTTCGTATCCGTACCGATTCAGTCGCGCGCCAGTTCCCGGTCCATCGCCTGGATGCAGAGTTGCATCTGTACCCGGCAGCGCTCCGCCAGCGCCGGCAGGTCGGCCTGGGTCAACCCCAGGGTCGGGATCGGAGGTAATGAGCGGATCGCAACAAGGCCGCTGTTCCAGCGATTCAGGCGCATGTCCCGCACGTAGCTGCTGACGCAGACCGGAACGATGGGGACTCCGGCATCCACGGCGATCTGGAAGGCGCCTTTCTTGAACGGCAGCAATTCACCCTGGTTGCGCGTGCCCTCGGGGAACACCCAGATCGAGGTGTCCCGGTGCTGCAGGGTATCGGTGGTGGCCAGCAGCGCCTGGCGCGCCTGGCGGGCGTTGCTTCGGTCGATCAGCACATTGCCGGCCAGCCAGTACAGCTGGCCGAACAGCGGCACCCACTTCAGGCTCTTCTTGCCGATGCTCACCGTGCGCCGGGGGACGACGCGCCCGAGCACGTAAAGGTCGTAGTTGGACTGATGGTTGGCGATGTATACGCAGGTGCGCAGATCCTTCGGCGTATCCATTTCGGCCTTCAGCCTCAACCCCAGAATCGTCAGCCCGCCCAGTGCGTAGAGGCGCGCGCACAGACGGCTGTTATCCGGATTGAACGGGCGGCAGATACCGATCAGCAAACCGAGGATGCCGGCCACTATGAAGTGCACGCCCATGAAGAACATACGCAGGAGAAACAGCATCGATCGTCGCCCGGCAATGAAAACGGCGCCGAGTGTATGAGTGTTCACTGTTTTCGGCAATCGGGATTCACGGCCCCGCCAACCGGGCACTTGGCAACAAAAAGCCCGGCACGGGGCCGGGCTTTCAGGGTGCTTTCCTGCGCCTCAGACGGCGTGCTGTTTATCTAGCTCGATGGCTTCGTCGAGGGTTTCCAGCAGCGCCTTGCGAACCTTCAGCTTGGTCTTGCGGTGCGCGTTCATGTTGATCTTCTTGAACTGCTCGGCAACGGCCTTCGCGGTGGGTAGCAATTCGCCGACCGATACCACCCGGTCGAGGAAGCCGGCCTCGCGCGCGCCCTGCGGATCGAACATCTCGCCATTGATGACCGAACGCTGGAAAGCGGCCTTGCCAAGGCGATCACGCGCCAACTCGATACCGACGTGATGCATGGTCATGCCGATCTGTACTTCGTTCAGACCGATGTTGAACGGACCCTCGACGCCGATCCGGTAGTCCGCCGAGAGCAGAATGAAGGCGCCCTTGGCCACCGCATGACCGGGACAGGCAACGATGATCGGGTAGGGGTGCGCGAGCATCCGCCGCGCCAGCGTGGAACCCTGCGCCACCAGCCCAATGGCGTTCTGCGGGCCGGAGGTCATCACCTTGAGGTCGTATCCGCCCGAAAGAATGCCGGGCTGGCCGGTGATGATGACGATCGCCTTGTCCTGCGTCGCCCGGTCCAGCGCCTCGTTGAAGGCGACGATCATGTCCGGGGAGATCGCATTGACCTTGCCGTTGCTCAGCGTCAGGGTCGCGACGCCGTCGTCGAGGTGGTAGGAGATCAGCTCACTCATGGCGGGTATTCCTTGGAATTAGTCGGCCGAACTTACCCACCCACAGGCCACAGGTAAAGCGCCGCGACTGACCGGTGAGTCAGCCTTCTCGCGGTTTTCCGTCCGGTTAAGGGGCATGGAGCCTGTGGATCACTCCTCTGCGGCGATCTAAAAACAACCGCCACCTAAACGCATGAATAGCCTGAAAAAAAGTTTGCCTTCGCGGCGTCCTTCGACTAAATTAGCGCGCCTCGACGGACCAGACAGTCCGCCGAGACCCGGTGAAGTGTCCGAGCGGTTGAAGGAGCACGCCTGGAAAGTGTGTATACGGGAAACCGTATCGTGGGTTCGAATCCCACCTTCACCGCCAGACCAAAACGCAAAAGCCCCGAGAGCCAGCAGGTTCTCGGGGCTTTTTGCTTTCCGGGCCTGCAGGTGTCGAAGAACTGTCGAGCGTCGGTCACGCGTAGATGGACCAGCGCCTGAGCACCTTCACCGTCCGTTCATCCTGGAGCGATTGATAAACCAGTCTGTGCTGGATATTGATGTGCTTGGAATAGGCTCCGGTGAGGTCATCCATCGAATGATCTACAGGATGCTGGAGTCCAGGTGGAACTCTACGGAGTTATCTGCCCGCAACGACTCTATAGTGCCAAATGCGGCCTAACGCTCGCGGTAAGCCGCGCCGGAGTGCGAAGCGCGGAGGGCACCCGCAAGCGGAGTTTGTGGGCGTCGGCTTGACCAACCAGTTAGGCGACTTATATCAGCCGATCATTCTGAACCAATCTTTTACAGCCAATCTGAGTCGGTCTTCTTCGTCCTCATGCATTTGACAGCAGTGAGCAATTGGGCCTCGCAATAAATTTAGATTGGCCATGACTCTCTCCACTCCGCGTTTGCTTTTTAATGTGGACTCAAAAAGATCCCAGTTTGAAGTGATCATCCCGGAGAGTTGGCCAAAAGTTGTATACTCGATCTCCGTGTCAGATCGAGGGGTAATTCCATTGTCACGCTCTCTTTTTATCAGGGACGCTACATCGGCCTTGATGTCCTGAAGTATGCGGGAACTATTCCACCAATCCGGCCCCTCAGCCTCTTCAAGAGTCTCAGCAATGAGTTTTCTAATTGCGAGTTCTAGGCAGTAGAAAACCTCATAATTTTCCGACATATCCCCGGCTTCTTTTCGAACGCTTTGTTCGAATTGGGGGTAAAAGGCTACCGCGCTTGCGACTTCTGTTTTAGGTAAATGCCCGAGTTCAACTCCAAAGTTGTTTTCTATTTGACGCAGTTCATCGGATATGAGCAACCCAGACATGCCAAAAGAACGGATGGAGTCTGCAATCCTAGTCATTTGGACCTCGCAACAAATTTTCTTTTAAAGCCTTAAAGATTGCATTAAATACGGCTGGGTCGGATGTGGCGGGTAGGTTCAGGTTGATGGTGTAACCCAAGTTCAGGCCGACGCCATGATTGCTCGGCGTAGAATATGCCGGCAAAGATATCTGACGAGATGATTGAGGCTCGGTGGGTAAATCAATTGATTCGTTACGTTCTTCAACTGCAGGCTGTTCCCAGTTAGCGAATTTTTTGAGTTGCTTGATGGATGACAGGATTAGAGGTACTGAACCAGAGTCTTGGCCTGCGCCGGTTTCTTCGTAGATTAGGCCTTTTAGATCATCATCCGAGAGCTTATGCATGTACTCGTTGCGCGTGTACAGCGCTGCATAGCCAGTCTTAATGGCTTGTGCCGCGGCCCAACCTTCGGTGGTTGAGTTTCTGAATTTCTTGTAAATATGTGTTGGTGAGCCATCAGATGATGCAAAGCCAATCTTTTTGAGATAGGCAGTCATCTGATTTCCAGATCCACCCTTGATCCCTAGTATTGTTTTTACGAAATCTTGGCTAACAGATTCGGGTGTGGCGGCCGATTTAATCCCTTTTAATGCTTTTTCAATGTTTCCAACTGCTGTCACGTAAGGCAGATTTGCCATAGTTGTCGCTCCTTTGTTTGATTGGATCTACGCACATTAACGTGCAGCTCTATTGTCCGCCTAACGTTTGGTTAAGGGGCGGGCTTTAGCCCGTCCCAGTGAGCGAAGCGAACGGTTTGAACCACTAGTTAGGCGCTATTTTCCGAAATTTCATTGATTACCTCTCTGATCAATGGCTCTGAGTCTGAAAAAGACTTAATCCCTTCGTTGCATAGATCTATTTCATCTGATGCCAAGTGCAGCAACTCATAAGCCCGGCCTCTTGAAATTAACGCCAATCGATAACAATGAAGGCCGAACTCATTGAGGTCATCTGTCCTGTTTAGTATTTCCAAAATTAGCCGAGCGAGACGGAATATTTCCACTTCACTTGCTTCGTTAAGAATAAAATCTAGTCCGGGGGGAACTGGTATATCACCTAACGCAAGATCAATAACAAAACTGGGTGGCTCATTTGTGCTAAGTATTTTTTTTCGTCCGCCCACGCGGTCAATTCCTCCATAGATACTGCCCCGATGCGGTTCGCAAGGATTAAGAATCTTGATTCACAGAGCAGTATGTTCATAGTGTCTAACTATAAATAGCCACCAATTGGTACATAACAATATGATAATTGGTGGATAAAAATCTCTTGCGAATCCAGCGCACGGCTCAAGCCAGCGGCATGCGCTACGAGGGGGCGTTATACGCCGGCCTCAGCCCTGCAAGTCCCTTTGCCAGCGAGCTGGCGGTTGAGCGGAGATTAGCTTGCAGATGAAGCGAAGAACAATGGCCGGAAGCCATGGTGTCGAAACCACATCCCATGCAAGGCAAGAGTGACCGGATGAAAGAGAAGGGGAGGCTTGTTTTGGCTGGCTTTGACCGAAGTTGCCGCTAACGAATGTGTGCCAAAACGGGTTCGAATCCCGCCTTCGCACCAGACCATAAGCAGAAAGCCCCGAGAGCCAGCAGGTTCTCGGGGCTTTTTGTTTTCCGGGCCTTCTGGGATCGGCCGGCTGTGCTGACAGCTGCGGCTTCTCGCCGAGCGTCAGAGCCGAAAACGCGCCACCTTCGATTGCAGGTCGCTGCCCAAGCGGGCGAGCTGGATGCTCGAGGCGGCGGTTTCGTCGGTGGCGCTGGCTGACTGGTCGGCGATGCTGCTGACGTTGTGGACGTTGCGGCTGATCTGCTCGGCGACCTGGCTTTGCTGGTCGGCGGCGGTCGCGATTTGCAGGTTCATCTGCTGGATGTCGCTGATCTTGCGGGTGATGCTCAGGACCGCGTTGCCCGTGTCGCCAACGTCCTTGACCGTTGCGTCGCTGGTCACCTTGCAGTTGAGCATGATGGCGGAGACTTCCTGGGCGATCTTCTGTAGCCCGGCGATCAGCGTTTCGATTTCCTGGGTGGCGTCCTGGGTCCGGCGTGCGAGGCTGCGTACTTCGTCGGCGACGACGGCAAAACCGCGGCCCGCTTCGCCAGCACGGGCGGCTTCGATGGCGGCGTTGAGGGCCAGCAGGTTGGTCTGGTCGGCGACCGATTTGATCACGTCCAGCACGCCGCCGATGTTGGTGCTTTCCTGCTGCAGACGGCCCATGGCCTCGGCCGAGCGGTTCACTTCGCCGGAAAGACGCTCGATCTGGCTCACTGCACGGCTCGCCATGCCGCTGCCTGCGGTAGCTTCGTCGGTGGCGTGTTGTGCCGCGGCGGCGGCCTGTTCGCAATGCCGCGCGACTTCCTGCACGGTGGCGGTCATCTGGTGCATCGCCGCGGCGACCTGGTCGACCTCGGATTTCTGCGCGGCGACGCCGGCGCGGGTCTGCTCGGCGCTGGTGGAAAGCTCTTCGGCCGCCGAGGAGATGACGTTGGCCGAGCCGCGCACGCTGCCGATCAGCTCGTTGAGTTTCGCCTGCATCTCGCCGAGCGATGCCATCACGCTGCCCGCGGGTTGGCTGGCGGCGGCGGCGCGCAGATCGCCCTCGGCGACACGCCGGGCTTCGTCGGAAAGCAGCGAAGGTTCCGCTCCCAAGGAGGTGAAGAGGCCCCGGGTGATGGCCAGGCCGAGCACCGCGGCGAGGATGATGGCGGCGACGCAAACCAGCAGGAGCAGGTTGCGTTGGTTGAAGTAGGCATTCTGGGCGTCGCCCAAATCACGCTCGGCCTGGCGTTCGCTGTAGGCCATGTAGTCGCCGGTAGCCGCGATCAGTTGCCTCAGCAGTGGCATGCAGTCGGTGTTCATCATGCTGATGGCTTTTTCCCGGTCGCCTTTCCAGGCGAGGTCGACGATTTTCAACGCCACCGGGCCGTACTGCGCTTCGACGCTGTCGATGCGGGCAACCAGGTCCTTCTCTTCGGGCGTTACGTCCGGGCTGGCAGCGATCTTCTGCTTCAGCTGGCCCATGGTGGTCTGCACGTCCTCGTGGGCGGCCAGCACCGCCGCGCGCTCGTGCTGGCGATCGTCGTTCTCGCTGACCAGTACCAGGTTGCGTGCGGCGATGGCTCTTAGGGTTGTGGCCAGACGGGCCTTGCCGGCCAACTGGCTGCGTTCGTTGGCACCGTGAACGATGTCCGAGAGTCGGTCGTTGGCGGCGTTGAGTGCGTAGAGGGAAATCAGCGAGACGAGCAGTGCCGTGGCGGTGACGGAGGCAAAGCTGAGGCCCAGCTTCGCCTTGACGGTAAGATTCATTTTTTCACCCGTGGGGAAACGCGCGATCCATCGCCTGAACAGCCTAGCGGAAGTGCCTGCTGTGTGATGTCATATTGACGTCAATAAAACTCTACAGGAAGTCTACAGAAAGACCATGTCGGTTTAACTATTGCTCCGATAGTAAAGAGCATCATCAATCTGAAATCCGATCGAACGAGGCGGGCATGCAGGGCAGATCCTGGGACATCTTTTGCGCAGTGGTGGATAACTTCGGCGATATCGGGGTGACCTGGCGTCTAGCGAAGCAGTTGGCGCGCGAGTATGGCCAGGAGGTCCGGTTGTGGGTCGACGACCTCGCTGCGTTCGCCGCGCTGTGTCCGCAAGCCGACCCGCTCGCGGCGCAGCAGTGGCATGAAGGTGTCGAGGTTCGGCAATGGCCTCGGCGCTGGCCGAACGCTACCGAGCCCGCCGACGTGGTGATCGAGGCGTTCGCCTGCCGGCTGCCCGAGGCGTACGAGGCCGCCATGGCCAGCCACGCGCGCAGTCTCTGGCTGAACCTCGAATATCTCAGCGCCGAGGAGTGGGTGGGTAACTGCCACGCGTTGCCGTCGCTGCAGCCGAATGGCGTGCGCAAGTATTTCTTCTTTCCCGGCTTCGTTTCCGGCACCGGCGGCCTGTTGCGCGAAGGCGATCTGCTCGAGCGCCGTGAGGCATTCCAGCAGGACCCGGCGGCGCAGGCCGCCTTTCTCTCCGGTCTCGGCGTGGAGCGGGTGGCGGAAGCCCGCCTGGTCTCGCTGTTCGCCTATGAGAACCGCGCACTGGGCGGTTGGCTGGAGGCGCTGTCCGGCGACAGCAGACCCACCCAGTTGCTGGTTCCCCAAGGTCGCATCGGGACCAGCCTGGCCGCCTGGCTCGGCGTGGAGTCCGTCCGCGCCGGCGAGCGTTTCGCGCGCGGCGCCCTGACGATTCAAGTGCTGAGCTTCCTCGGCCAGGGTGACTACGACCGTCTGCTGTGGTGCTGCGATTTCAACGCCGTTCGCGGCGAGGATTCCTTCCTCCGCGCGCAGTGGGCCGGCCGTCCGTTGCTCTGGCACATCTATCCCCAGCAGGACGACGCGCACTGGGACAAGCTGGAGGCGTTCCTCAGGCTCTACCTCGAGGGGCTGTCGGCTCCGATGCGCGCCGCGTCCGAGGCGCTCTGGCGCGCCTGGAATGCCGGCGGAGCGATTGGCGCGGCATGGACGGAACTGGCCCAGCACGAGGCGGAACTGAACGCGCATGCCGAGCACTGGTGTGCGGCGTTGGCGGTACAGGAGGATCTGGCCACGCAACTGCTGGCGTTCTCCCGGGCGATTCCACGCCCCTGACCGCGCGGGCCGACCCCGTTGACTCAGGTGCCTGGGCCCCCGGTCGGCCCCTGGTTACAGCTCGGTGCAAATTGGCTATCATAGGCGGCCAATTTTTCGTCACTCATCCAACCGGATATCCCGTATGAAAACCGCACAAGAATTTCGCGCTGGCCAGGTAGCCAACATCAACGGCGCTCCCTGGGTCATCCAGAAAGCCGAGTTCAACAAGTCCGGCCGCAACAGCGCCGTGGTCAAGATGAAGCTGAAGAACCTGCTCAACGGTTCCGCTACCGAGACCGTGTACAAGGCCGACGACAAGCTTGAGCCGATCATTCTGGATCGCAAGGAAGTGACCTATTCCTACTTCGCCGATCCGCTGTACGTGTTCATGGATACCGAGTTCAACCAGTACGAGATCGAGAAAGACGACCTGGAAAGCGTGCTGACCTTCATCGAAGACGGCATGACCGACGTCTGCGAAGCGATCTTCTTCGGCGATAAGGTCATCTCCGTCGAACTGCCGACCACCATCGTTCGCCAGATCGCCTACACCGAGCCGTCCGTACGTGGCGATACCTCTGGCAAGGTGATGAAGACCGCACGCCTTAACAACGGCGCCGAGCTGCAGGTTTCCGCGTTCTGCGAAATCGGCGACTCGATCGAGATCGATACCCGTACCGGCGAGTACAAGTCGCGCATCAAGGCCTGATCCTTGTCGCGACGAAAAAGCCCGGCCATGTGCCGGGCTTTTTCATGCCTGCACAAATGTCAGAGACGCGCCCAGAACGCCTCGGCGAAATCGCTCAGCGGGGCCTTTGGGCGGATCAGCTGGATCTGCAGCGGGATGTCCCAGTCCTGGTCGAACGCGCGGATCAGTGCGCCGTCCGCGACTTCCGCCTCGGCGAGGCTTTCCGGTAGCCAGGCGACGCCCTTGTTTTCCAGCGCCATGGACATCAGCACGGCGGCGAGGTGACTGCTGAACAGGGCGTCGAGCGCGTGCGGCGTCGCCCGGCTGGCGAGCCGCGCGGCGACGATCCGGCCGAGCCCCGAGTCCGCGCTGTAGGCCAGATAGGGAAGGGCGCCGGTCGCATCGCCCGGCCCTAGCGCAGGGCTGACCAATGGCTGCAGCACGTCGCTGCCAATCACCTTGCTGTGGAAACGCTCGGGCTCGAACAGCGGCGAGGCGTGCGGGTCGCCGTGGCACAACAGGAATTGAACCTGGCCCTGCAGCAGCATCTGTTCGCAGTTGGCCATGCTGTCGGACAGCAGGCGCACGGCCTCGATCGGCGCACCGCGCTCGGCGCGCCGAATCCAGCGCGGGAAGAAAGTGAACGACAGCGAGTGGGTCGCGGCGAACTGCAGCGTCCTGGCGGCCTTGCCGGCGACTTCCTGCGCCTCGCTGCGCAATTGCTGCAGGCGACGGGTCAGGTCCCGGGCGCCACCGAGCACCTGGCGGCCGGCGTCGGTCAGGTTGGCGCCGTGCACGCTGCGCTCGAACAGTTCGGCACCCATCCAGTTTTCCAGCGCGCGGATGCGCCGGCTGAAGGCCGGCTGGGTGACGTGTCGCGCCTCGGCGGCCCGCGAGAAGTTGCCGTGCTCGGCGAGGGCCGCGAAATCTTCCAACCAGATCAATTCCATGGGTGATGCCGTGGCTGCATGGGGCGGCGCATTTTTAGCATTGGTCGTCGCGCGCTCACAAGCCTTACTGTCCGGGCCTCTACAACAAGAGGCCGCTCCCATGCGCATCGTCGAAATCCGCGAAAAGACTGCGTCCATCGCATCGCCCATCGCCAACGCCTACATCGATTTCTCCAAGATGACCTGCTCGGTGGTCGCGGTGGTCACCGACGTGATCCGCGACGGCAAGCCGGTGATCGGCTACGGCTTCAACTCCAACGGGCGCTATGGGCAGGGCGCGCTGATGCGCGACCGCTTTCTCGCGCGCATCGCCGAAGCCGATCCGGAAAGCCTGATCGACCACGCCAACGACAACCTCGATCCGTTCGCCATCTGGAAGACCCTGATGACCAACGAGAAGCCCGGTGGCCACGGCGAGCGTTCGGTGGCGGTCGGTACTATCGACATGGCGGTATGGGACGCGGTGGCGAAGATCGCCGGCAAGCCGCTCTATCGCCTGCTCGCCGAGCGTTATCGCGGCGGCGTGGCCGACGACAAGGTGTGGGTCTACGCCGCCGGTGGCTACTACTACCCGGGCAAGGACCACTCCAAGCTGCAGGATGAGATGCGCGGCTATCTGGATCGCGGCTACAGCACGGTGAAGATGAAGATCGGCGCCGTTTCGCTCGACGAGGACATCAGCCGCATCGAAGCGGTGCTCGATGTGGTCGGCGACGGCCAGCGCCTGTGCGTGGACGCCAACGGGCGCTTCGACCTGAAAACCGCCATCGCCTATGCCGAAGCGATGAAGCCCTACAACCTGTTCTGGTACGAAGAGGCAGGCGACCCGCTGGACTACGCGCTGCAGGCCGAACTGTCTAAGCGCTATGACCGGCCGATGGCCACCGGCGAGAACCTGTTCTCCCA
Organism: Pseudomonas sp. UBA3153; assembly: GCF_002364635.1. Lineage (NCBI taxonomy): Bacteria > Pseudomonadati > Pseudomonadota > Gammaproteobacteria > Pseudomonadales > Pseudomonadaceae > Pseudomonas > Pseudomonas sp. UBA3153. The sequence continues at coordinate 107,027 of NZ_DEYR01000030.1, read as the reverse complement.
TCAGGACGCGCGCAATCTGCTGCGTCACGGCGGCATGAACCCGGAACGCGACTTCCTGCAGTTCGACTGCGCGCTGTCCTACGGGCTGGTCGAGTACTTGCGCACGCTGGAAGTCATGGACGAGCTGGGCTGGTCGTCGCGCCGCGTGGTACCGCACGGCGGTCACCAGATGTCGCTGAACATCGCCGCCGGCCTGCACCTGGGCGGCAACGAGTCGTACCCCGATGTGTTCCAGCCGTTCGGTGGTTTCGCCGACGGCATCCGCGTCGAGAACGGCTACGTCGGCCTGCCGGACATTCCGGGCGTCGGCTTCGAGGCCAAGTCGGCCTTGTACACAGTGATGCGCGAACTGGGCGAGGGTGCCTGACGCATCGACAGCGGGCGGAAAGGCGAACGCCATCGCGGGTCAACCTGCCGTGCATTTGCGGTAGGATGACCCGCTTTTTTTCGGGATAACAATAATGACTGTGCTGGGCGTGCTGTTGGATCTGTTACTGGGCCTGGTGCTCGGCACCATCGGGGGGCTGTTCGGGATCGGCGGTGGCCTGATCGCGATTCCGGTGATCGGCCTGTTCTTCGGTCTGGACCAGCAGATGGCGCAGGGCACGGCGCTGGTGATGGTGGTGCCCAATGTGGTGCTCGCGGTCTGGCGCTACAACCAGCACAACCGCATCGACCTTCGCCAGGCCGCCGCGCTGGCGATTCCCGGCCTTAGCTGCGCGCTGCTGGCATCGCGCCTGGCGCTGAGCCTGCCGGCCGAGGTGATGCGCCTGTTCTTCGTGGTGTTCCTGCTGGTCCTGGCCTTCTACAACTTCTATCGACTGGTCACCCGCGCGCCCTCGGGCGGTGCGCAGTTGCGCCACGGGCTGTTCGCGCTCGCCGTACTGGGTGCGATTGCCGGCGTGATGGGCGGGTTGATGGCGGTGGGCAGCGCGGTGGTCGCCACGCCGGGGCTGACCAGCCTGTTCGGCGCCTCCCAGGTGGTCGCCCAGGGGCTTTCCCTGGCGCTGGCCTTGCCGAGCACCTTCGTGACGCTGGTCAGCTATGCGCTGCATGGCGACGTGGACTGGGCGCTGGGCATCCCGATGGCCATCGGCGGGCTGCTCAGCATCAGCTGGGGTGTGCGCCTGGCGCATACGTTGCCGGAGCAGGCACTGCGGGCCGGTTTCTGCCTGTTCCTGGTGATCAGTGCGGTGGCGCTCTATCTCAAGTGAGCGCCGCGTCGCTCAGAGCTTGAAGCCTTCGGCGATGTGTTCGGCCAGGCATTCGGTAATCGGTCCCTGGCTCGAGGCGTTGCGCAGCAGCATGATGTTAGCCACCGGCAACTCGCAGAGCCCCTCGGCCTCGCCGAGGATGCGCATGTCCGCGGTGATCAGGCTCTGCAACTGCGCGGTGACGGCCAGCCCGGCGCTGACCACCGCCATGATCGCCGACAGGCTCGGGCTGGTGTAGGCGATGCGGTAGGGCCGGTCGAGGCTGGTCAGCGCGTTGCAAGCCCAGTCGCGGCAGAAACAGTCGGTGTTGAACATCGCCAGGGGAATCGGGTTCTGCTCGTGCGGCGTGAAGCCGTTGGCTTCGGCCCAGACGAAGCGCTCCTGGCGCAGCAGTTGGCCGATTTCCTTGCCCGGCTCACGGGTGACGATGGTCAGGTCGAGGTCCTGCCGCTGCAACAGCTGCAGCGAGGATTCGCAATGCACGTCCACCTGCACCAGTGGATAGGCCTGGGCGAAGCGCGACAGGATTCCCGGCAGAAAGCGCATCACGTAGTCGTCCGGCGTGCCGATGCGCACGGCGCCGATCATGTGCGGTTCGCGCAGCGTGGTGAACACCTCGCCATGCAGCTTGAGGATTCGCCGGGCGAAACCCAGCAGCACCTGGCCTTCCGCCGTCAGCCGGATCTGCCGCCCGTCGCGGGCGAACAGCGAACGCTGCAGCACGTCTTCCTCCAGCCGCTTCATCTGCATGCTCACCGCCGACTGCGTGCGGTTGACCATCTTCGCCGCACGGGTGAAGCCGCCGTTGTCGGCGATCGCGACGAAGGTTCGCAGCAACTCGGTATCGATGCTGGGGAAGCTGCTCATTCATCAATCTCCAAGATGCGACGTATAAGAAACATTCGTTGGATTGATCTTATGCCGGGGCTGAGACTGTTGCCAATCCCTTCTCCGATATGCAGTCGATTCGGTGTCGGGCGTGCAGGATCGTCCAAGAGCTCCGGGCTTTCGCCGGATAGATTCCTGGACGAATCAATCGGTCCGCGGACCCGTTCCGCTCGGAGGCAGCATGAAAAAACAACAGCAAGGCTACGCCCTGGTAGTGCGCCCAACGTCTTACCTGCCGCTGTGGCGGCGGCTGGCACAACGCGTCAGGTCCTGGCACGCGCTCTCGGTACAGCGTCATCGTCTCGCGACCCTGGGCGAGGCGACGTTGAAGGACCTCGGTCTCTCCCGCGCCGATATCGAGCAGGAAATCCATCGCCCGTTCTGGGACGGCCCGGCGGAGAGCGACGTGCTCAGGGACGACCGGCCGCATGATTGAGGTTATTCTTGCCGCCCCTCGGAAACTGTTCACGACCGCGTCAGTTGCGACGTTCCCGGATCGTGAACAGGTTCTCCGCGAGGGTTCTTTCCCGTCAGCCTCCAACAAGGGTATCCGCGTGTCGTTCCAAGCCGTTCCCTCCTGCCTGGCCGGAGTCCGTCGATGAGCGGACGCAAGAATGCCGATGTCCAGGCATTCCTCCTGATGGTGCTGCTCTGCGCGATCTGGGGTGGCCAGCAGGTGTCGATCAAGCTGGCCGCCGGCGACATCGCGCCCGTCATGCAGGTGGCGCTGCGTTCGGTCATCTCTGGGTTGCTGATGCTGATTCCGCTGTGCTGGAGCGGCGCCTGGGCCACGGGGAAGGGCACGCGCGCGGTCGGCATGCTCGCCGGTTCGCTGTTCGCCCTGGAGTTCTGCCTGGTCGCCGTGGGGCTGCAATACACCTCGGCCTCCCACATGGTGGTGTTCCTCTACACCGCGCCGATCTTCTCCGCGCTGGGCCTGCACCTGCTGCAGCCCACCGAACGCCTGCGTCCCTTGCAGTGGATGGGCATCGGCCTGTGTTTCATCGGCATCGGCGTGGCCTTCAGTGGCGGCTTCAGCCGGGCGATGGGTTCGAGCGTGCTGATCGGCGATGCCCTCGGGGTGCTGGCGGGGCTGGCGTGGGGCGCGACCACGGTAGTGGTGCGCTGCTCGAAACTGTCCGACGCACCGCCGAGCCTGACACTGTTCTACCAGCTGTCGATGGCGGTGGTCTTGCTGCTGGCCTACGCCGCGCTGAGCGGGCAACTGGATCATGTCCGGCTGACCGGCATCAGCGTCGCCAGCCTGATGTTCCAGGGACTGGTCGTGTCCTTCTTCAGCTTCTTCATGTGGTTCTGGCTGCTGCGCCGCTATCGCGCGGCGAACCTCGGCGTGTTCACCTTCATGACCCCGCTGTTCGGTGTCAGCTTCGGTGTGATGATCCTCGGCGAAAAACTGGCGCCCAGCTTCATCGCCGCCGCGCTGCTGGTGCTGGCCGGTATCGGCCTGGTGAATGGCGAGGCCTTGCTACGCAAGGCGTTTCGCCTGCGGGCAGTCGGGAGCGCCGATGCGCGGCAGTGATTCGCTCTCGCTGAAGCAGGCCCGGCGCCTGGCATTGTCGGCCCAGCAGTTCGGCAAGCCGATCGGGACGCTCGACACGCGCCGCGTGCGCGGGCTGATCGAACGCCTCGGCGTGTTGCAGATTGACTCGGTCAACGCGCTGGTGCGCTCGCACTACCTGCCGCTGTTCTCCCGCCTGGGCGACTATCCCGCCGCGCTGCTCGAGGAACTGGCCTGGGGTCCGAAACGACGCCGTTCGCTGTTCGAATACTGGGGCCATGAGGCCTCGCTGCTACCTCTCGGCTTCTACCCGCTGCTGCGTTGGCGGATGCGCCGCGCCGAGCAGGGCATCGGAATCTATGACTGGCTGTCGCGTTTCGGCCGCGAGCATCCGCAGGCCATCGCCCAGGTGCTGCAGACGGTGCGCGAACAGGGGCCGCTGGGCGCCGGCGCGCTCGCCAAACGGGTGGAGAAGGCCGGCCCCTGGTGGGACTGGAGCAAGGAAAAGGCCGCGCTGGAATGGCTGTTCGCCGCCGGCCAGGTGAGCGTCGCCGGGCGCCGGGGCTTCGAGCGTCTCTACGACCTGACCGAGCGCGTGTTGCCCGCGGCGCTGGTCAACGCGCCCGAACTGGAGACGGCGCAGGCGCAACGCGGCCTGCTGCTGCATACGATGCAGGCGCTGGGTGTCGCCACGGAAAAGGACCTGCGCGACTATTTCCGGCTGACCCCGGCGGACAGCAAGGCGCGTCTGGCGGAGCTGGTCGAGGCCGGCACGTTCCGGCGCTTCAGCGTCGAGGGCTGGCAGACGCCGGCGTACTGCCTCGGCGAGCCGCGTATCCCGCGCAAGGTGGAGGCCAGCGCGCTGCTGTCGCCGTTCGATTCGCTGGTCTGGGAGCGGGCGCGCACCGAACGGCTGTTCGATTTCCGCTACCGGCTGGAGATCTACACCCCGGCGCACAAGCGCGTGTACGGCTACTACGTGCTGCCGTTCCTGCACGGCGAACGCCTCGTCGGCCGCGTCGACCTGCGCGCCGAGCGCGCCCATGGCCGCCTGGCGGTGCACGGCGTGCATGCGGAAAGTACGGGGTTGGACGATGCGGCGCTGGCCGCGCTCGCCGGCCAGCTACGAGCGATGGCCGGCTGGCTGGGCCTGCCGGAGGTGGCGTTGACCGGCAGTGGAGAGCTGGACGCGCGGCTCCGGGCCGCGCTCTAGAAGCTCAGCGGCGAACCTGTTTCAGCGTCTCGGCGATCATGAAGGCCAGTTCCAGCGACTGGTCGGCATTGAGCCGCGGGTCGCAATGGGTGTGGTAGCGATCCGATAGACCGTCCTCGGTGATCGGCCGGGCGCCGCCGATGCATTCGGTGACGTTCTGCCCGGTCATCTCGATGTGGATGCCGCCGGCGTAGCTGCCCTCGGCCTGGTGCACGTCGAAGAACTGCCTCACCTCGCCGAGAATCTGCGCGAAGTCGCGTGTCTTGTAGCCGCTGGACGCCTTGATGGTATTGCCGTGCATGGGGTCGGAACTCCACAGCACCTGGCGGCCTTCGCCCTGCACGGCGCGAACCAGGCGCGGCAGATTGGCTTCGACCTTATCCGCGCCCATGCGCACGATCAGGTTGAGGCGGCCCGGATCGTTCTCCGGGTTGAGGATGTCGATCAGGCGGATCAGCTCGTCGGTGTCCATGCTCGGACCGACCTTGACGCCGATGGGGTTGCCGACGCCGCTGAGGAATTCCACGTGGGCACCGTCCAGTTGGCGCGTGCGGTCGCCGATCCAGAGCATGTGCGCCGAGCAGTCGTAGCATTCGCCGGTCAGGCTGTCGCGACGGACGAAGGCTTCCTCGTAGTTCAGCAGCAGCGCCTCGTGAGCGGTGAAGAAACTCGCTTCGCGCAGTTGCGGTGCGCTGTCCAGGCCGCAGGCGCGCATGAACGCGAGGGTCTCGTCGATGCGGTCGGCGAGCTGGCTGTAGCGTTCGGTCAGCGCCGAATTGGCGATGAAATCCAGGTTCCACTTGTGCACCTGGTGCACGTCGGCGAAACCGCCCTGGGCGAAGGCGCGCAGCAGGTTGAGGCTGGCGGTTGACTGGTGATAGGCCTGCAGCAGGCGCTCCGGGTCCGGGATGCGGCTCTTCTCGTCGAAGCCGATGCCGTTGACGATGTCGCCGCGGTACGCCGGCAGGGTCACACCGTCGATGGTCTCGTTGCCGGAGGAACGCGGCTTGGCGAATTGCCCGGCCATGCGTCCGACCTTCACCACCGGGCAGCCGGCGGCGAAGGTCATGACGATGGCCATCTGCAGCAGCACCTTGAAGGTGTCGCGAATCTTCGCCGCGGAGAACTCGAAGAAGCTCTCCGCGCAATCGCCGCCCTGCAGCAGGAAGGCGCGACCATGGGTGACCTCGGCGAACTGCCGGCGCAGCTCGCGCGCCTCGCCGGCGAACACCAGCGGCGGGTAGCTGGCCAGCGTGCGCTCGACCTGTGCCAGGTGCGCGGCGTCGGGGTATTCGGGTTGCTGCTGGATCGGCTTGCTTCTCCAGCTATCGGGGCTCCAGGTCTGGCTCATTGCGTGCTCTGTTCGTCGAAGGGCGGCGGTGCGGCATGGTAACCGATCATCCGCCGGGCCGCCGATAGAGCGCCTGTATGGCGGCGGGGTGAAATCGCCTCGCGCAGCCTCTAAGATGCGCCGAGCCAACGAGGAGTCGGGAATGGAACGAGAGGAACGCCTGCTGGCCGAAGTGCACGACGACTTCGGCCTGATCCGGGTGCTGGAGGTGGGCGATTATCGCTTCCTCGAATTCGGGGATTCGGTCGAGCAGAGCTGCGTGTTCGTCCGCGATCCGAGTTGGCTGGAGTACGACTACACCCGCGCCATGCTGATCGGCGCGCTCTGCCACCAGGCGCCGGAAACCGCGCTGTTCCTCGGCCTGGGTGCCGGCAACCTGACCCAGGCGTGCCTGCGCTTCCTGCCGCTGGAGGATGTCGAAGTCATTGAGCTGCGCCCCGACGTGCCGCGGCTCGCCATGGAATTCCTCGGCCTGACCGACGATCCGCGGCTGACCATCCGCATCGGCGACGCGCTGGATTTGCTGGACTCGGCGGAAACCGCCGACCTGATCTTCGTCGACCTTTATACCGACCAGGGGCCGGGCGTCGGCCACCTGGCCTGGAAATTCCTCGAAGCCTGCCAGCTCAAGCTCAATCCGGGCGGCTGGCTGGTGATCAACCAGTGGGCCACCACCGACGGCAAGCCGCTGGGCGCGGCGCTGCTGCGCGGCCTCTTCCATCGGCATTACTGGGAGTGTCCGGTGAAGGAGGGCAACGTCATCCTGCTGGTGCCGGCCGACCTCGAGCAGTCGCTCGACATGGACGCCCTGCGTGCGCGCTGCAAGGCACTGGAAGGCCGGCTCGGTTATTCGCTGGATTCGCTGCTCGCCGCGTTGCGCCCCTCGAGCTAGAGCGGCGGGTCGAACCCGCCGTGTGTCAGGTCTCGTCCCATAACCGACTGCAATGGTCCGGAACTTGCTCTGCATGATGTCGCATTGATATCAGATTCGATGTGCCTTGTTCGCAGAAGTCAAGGAGTCGGGCCATGTATCTTCGCAGTGAATCCATGCAACTAACCTCCGCGGAAAAAAGCTGGTTACCGGTGTTCGGCAAGACCGGGAAACTGGCGATGGGCTGGGCCTGCCGCGCCAACCGATCGATCTATCCCATTATCGAGCAGACGTTCGAGGGCATCGCCGAGACCCGCGTGAAGCTCCTGCAGAACTGGACGCAGGAACAGTGGGACCACCTGGCCGAGCTGGCGACCACCCTAGCCCGCGAGTTCGACACCCTGGACCCGCGCGTACTTGGCGAAAAACTGCTCCAGGCCAGGGATTTCTCGGAGCTTTTCGTCGTCTCGCCAGGTGGCGAGGTGATCGCCTCGACGCACCAGGCGCACTGCAACGGCAAGGATCTCGACCCGCGTGCACTGTCGCAGGGACTCAGGCAGCCTTTTCTGCACGGCCCCTACACCGATCCGCTGACTCTGAAGATCGGGCCTTCCTCCTCGCGCTTCCACGATGAAGTGACGCTGATGTTCTATCAGCCGCTGGTGCTCGACGGCACCACCCTGGGCTGCCTGTGTGGCCGCGTGCCGAACGATGTGCTGGGCGATCTGATCCAGCGCGAGGCCGGGCACATCTATACGGAGTCCGGCGACAACTACCTGTTCATGGTGCGTTCGAATTTCGACCCCTCCATCCAGCCGGGCGTGGCGCTGTCCCGCTCGCGCTTCGAGGATGACACCTTCACCCTCGGCGAAAACCTGCGCAGCGGCGTCAATACCGATTGGGGCCCGGTGCGCATCCAGCGCCACACCGAGCTGGAGCTGCGCTTCATCGACCCGGCGACCAAGCAGTTGCACCCCGGCGTGCGCGAGACCATCCGCAACGGCTCGAACCTGTTCGTCACCTATCCCGGCTACTCGGATTACCGGCACATTCCGGTGATCGGCAAGGGCGTTACCTTCCAGTTGCCCGGCTCGCCGGACCGCTGGGGAATGATGTGCGAGGCGGACCTGGAAGAGGTCTATCGACGCCGCTCCCTGAGCTTCAACCTGATGAAGCCTTACGTCTTCACCATGCTGGGGTGCTCGGCTGCAATTTCATCGTGCAGCACTACAGCGGCCTCAGCCTGGCCTGGATCGACGGGTTGCAACTGCTGAGCATGCTGTTCGCCGCGTTGCTGTTCTCCACCCTGGGGCCGAGGCGGCTGGCGGCACGGATGAACGAGCTCACCGGGGTCATCCGCACGCTCGCCGAGGGCGAAGGCAACCTCAGCCAGCGCCTGGACGTCGCGCACATGGCGAACGACGAGACCGGCGACATGGGACGCTGGATCAACAGCTTCATCGATAACCTGGACGGTATCGTCGGGCAGGTGATCAATGCGTCCCTCACCGTCGGCAGGACCAACGAGATGATGCTCGGGCGCAGCCAGGAGGCGAACATGACGTCCGGCGAGGTCGCGGAGGCGGTCCACCGCATGATGGTCATCGTCGAGGGACAACTGGGCGAAATCCAGCAGGCGTCGATGACCGCGGAAGAGATGAAGCGGGCGATGGACGAGGTGGTCGGCCGCGCCCGCGAGCAGTTCCAGGCCGTGCGCGCCGGCACGCAGAACATCCGCGACGTGGTCGAGCGCTCGTCCAGTAGCGTGCGGATGCTCGACAGCCGCATGTCGCAGATCGGCAGCATCGTCGGGCTGATTTCGGACATCACCAACCAGACCAACCTGCTGGCCCTCAACGCCGCCATCGAGGCCGCGCGTGCTGGCGACCATGGACGCGGTTTCGCGGTGGTCGCCGACGAGGTACGCACCCTGGCGGCGCGCACGTCCAAGGCGGCGGAGGAGATACGCCAGGTGGTCGAAGGGCTGCAGGGAGAAACGCAGCAGGCCGTGGCGTTCATGGAGGAGGGCGTGAAGGATGTCGACGACAGCCTGCGCCTGGCTGAAGAAGCCTCGTCGGAGAACGTCCAGTTGCATCAGGCGGTCGAGCGGATGTTCAACATCATCCAGCAGCTCAACGAGAGCAGCCTGGACTACGGCAAGACCATCCAGCAGGTCGACCAGGCGTCCGGAGAAATGCGCCAGACCGTCATCGTGCTGCAGAACAGCGCCGAAACCGTGCGGCTGAATGCCAACAAGCTGCAGAAGCTGGTCGGCCAGTTCGAGGTCAGCTCGGTGGCAGGCTTGTCGGCCGCCTACTGAGGCGGATGGCGACTCCAGGGAGGCGGCCACGCCTGATGTCCGAAGGCCTCTAGCCTGGGGACTTCAGGCCGCCCTGCTGAATCTTCGCGCGACGCGCGGGTCAGAATGGTTCGCCACCGAGGCGTTCGATCCGGGGGCGGGCAGTAGCAGGACTTGCTTCGGCGTTGGCTAAGTACGCGTCGTCCATCGAAAAAACCTGCCCACAGGTCAGGTTTTTCCGGTATGATGCGCGCCCGCCGTAAAGCCGGCCCCGTTACTGTGCACCTCACGAAGCGCTGCTTCGGTTGCACACGCAAGGCGGGCATCTAGTTTCATTCATTCATCACGCGTTCTCGCAAATTCTCGCCGACCAGGCTGCCAGGGTGACCCAAAAGGTCCTACACGGCATGTGCAGCCTTGGAGCAATGGGTCTTTGCGGATGCACACGAGGCAGACCCATGACCCAGGAACTCGGCGGCTTCGCCGCGCTCGGACTCAATCCCAACGTACTCGCAGCGGTTATCGCAACCGGCTACGAAGAGCCGTCGGCCATCCAATTGCAGTCGATTCCGGTGATCCTCGCCGGCCACGACATGATCGGCCAGGCGCAGACCGGTACCGGCAAGACCGCGGCTTTCGCCCTGCCGATCCTGTCGCGCATCGACCCGGCCAAGAAAGAACCCCAGGCGCTGATCCTCGCGCCGACCCGCGAACTGGCCCTGCAGGTCGCCACCGCGTTCGAAACCTACGCCAAGCAGATGCCCGGCCTGAACGTCATCGCCGTCTACGGCGGCGCGCCGATGGGCCCGCAGCTCAAGGCTATCCGCCAGGGCGCCCAGGTCATCGTCGCCACGCCGGGTCGCCTGGTCGACCACCTGCGTCGTGACGAGAAGGTTCTGTCGACCATCCAGCACCTGGTGCTCGACGAAGCGGACGAAATGCTCAAGCTCGGCTTCATGGACGACCTCGAAGTGATCTTCCAGGCCATGCCGGAGTCCCGCCAGAGCGTGCTGTTCTCCGCCACGCTGCCGCACTCGATCCGCTCCATCGCCGAAAAGCACCTGAAAGAGCCGAAGCACGTCAAGATCGAGACCAAGACCCAGACCGTGACCGCGATCGAGCAGGCGCACCTGATGGTGCATGCCGACCAGAAAGTCGCTGCCGTCTGCCGTCTGCTGGAGGTCGAGGACTTCGACGCCCTGATCGCCTTCGTGCGCACCAAGCAGGCCACCCTGGACCTCGCGTCGGCGCTGGAAGCCAAGGGCTACAAGGTGGCGGCACTGAACGGCGACATCGCGCAGAACCAGCGTGAGCGCGTAATCGAATCGCTCAAGGATGGCCGTCTGGACATCGTCGTCGCCACCGACGTCGCCGCCCGTGGCCTGGACGTGCCGCGCATCACCCACGTGATGAACGTCGACATGCCCTACGATCCGGAGTCCTACGTGCACCGCATCGGCCGTACCGGCCGCGCCGGGCGTGCCGGTCGCGCGCTGCTGCTGGTCACTCCGCGTGAGCGCCGCATGCTGCAGGTCATCGAGCGCGTCACCGGGCAGAAAGTCGCCGAGGTGCGCCTGCCCGACAACCAGCAGGTGCTCGATGCGCGCATCCGCAAGCTGACCACCAGCCTTTCGCCCCTGGTGGCCGATGCCGAAGCCAGCCACGGCGATCTGCTCGACCGTCTGATCGCCGACATCGGCTGCAGCCCGCGTGCACTCGCCGCAGCGCTGCTGCGCAAGGCCACCAACGGCCAGGCGCTGACCCTTGCCGAAGTCGAGCGCGAGCAGCCGCTGGTGCCGAGCTCCAGCGCTCCGCGCGAACGCCGTGAGCGTGATGGCGAGCGCAGCGGCGAACGCCGTGCGCCGGTTCCGCTGGCTGAAGGTCGCGTGCGTTGCCGCACCGCGCTGGGTACTCGCGACGGCATCGCCGCGAAGAACCTCCTCGGCGCCATCCTCAACGAGGGTGGTCTGGCTCGCGAAGCCATTGGCCGCATCCAGATCCGCGAGAGCTTCAGCCTGGTGGAGCTGCCGGAAGACGGCCTGGACCGCCTCCTGGGCAAGCTCAAGGACACCCGTGTTGCCGGCAAGCAGCTGAAGCTGCGTCGCTATCGCGAGGATTGATCCTTCGCTGAACGAAAAAGCCCCGCCGTTGCGGGGCTTTTTCATGGGTGCTGGAAAGTGCTGCGCTCAGTCGAAGCGGTAGATGTCCATCCCCAGTGCGCCTAGGGTGAAGCCGGCGTGCGCGACGCTGAACGCCGGCCCGCCAGCCGCGCGGGCGAAATACAGCGGCAGCAGGTGTTCATCGCTGGGGTGATTGCGCACCGCGAATGGCGCCTGGCGACGGTAGTCGAGCAGCGCGGCCTCGTCGTCGCCGGCCAGGCGCTCGACCATCCAGTCGCGAAACGCGCTCGCCCAGGGCTCGATGCGGTCCGGCCCGGCGTGCCAGTCCAGTTCGCCAAGGTTATGGGTGATGCTCCCGGAGCCAACGAGCAGCACGTCGCTCTCACGCAGGGCGGCGAGCGCGCGCCCGACCTGCTGCTGGAAGGCTGGGCCGCGACGCGACGGCAGGGAAAGCTGCAGCACCGGGATATCCGCCTGCGGGTACATCAGCCGCAGCGGCACCCAGGCACCGTGGTCGCGGGGGCGCTGCGGGTCGAGCTGGGCATCGAGCCCGGCCTGGCGGAGCTGCGCGATCACCTCGTCGGCCAGGCCCGGCGCGCCCGGTGCCGGGTAGTCGACGGCGTACAACGCCGGCGGGAAGCCGTAGAAGTCGTGCCAGGTTTCCGGCTGCACGGCATTGCCGACCAGCAGGTCGGGGCTTTCCCAGTGCGCGGATACCACCAGCACCGCTCGCGGGCGCGGAAGGCTGGCGGCCAGGCGCGCCAGGGCCGGACCACTGGCGCCGGGTTCCAGCGCGAGCATCGGCGAACCGTGGGAAATGAACAGGCTGGGCAGCATGGTGAACTCCTTGATCAGGCCTTCATCTTCGGCAGCGCCGCGCGGTGTTTCCAGCGGAAAATTCCAATGCGTATGAACGAATTCGCCGATGCAGAGCGCGACGGAGCGAGGGTGGTGACGATGGGCGACATGCGTCGCGACAATGAAAAACGGCGCCCTTGGGCGCCGTTTTCGTCATCGCGATCGATCAGTTCTGGAAGCGTTTCAGCACCAGGGTGGCGTTGGTGCCGCCGAAGCCGAAGCTGTTGCTCATCACTGTGTCGATCTTGGCGTTCTCGCGGGTCTTTAGCAGGATCGGCAGGTCGCCGACCTCGGCGTCCAGCTCGTCGATGTTGGCCGATCCGGCCATGAAGTTGCCTTCCATCATCAGCATGCAGTAGATCGCTTCCTGGACGCCGGCGGCACCGAGGGAGTGACCGGACAGGCTCTTGGTGGAGCTGATCGCCGGGGCCTTGTCACCGAACATGTTGCGCACGGCCTTGATCTCGGCGACGTCACCCACCGGCGTCGAGGTGCCGTGGGTGTTCAGGTAGTCGATCGGCTGGTCGACGGTGCTCATCGCCAGCTGCATGCAGCGCAGCGCACCTTCGCCGCTCGGCGCGACCATGTCGTAGCCGTCGGAGGTGGCGCCGTAGCCAACGATTTCGGCGTAGATCTTCGCGCCGCGCTTGAGGGCGTGTTCGAGTTCCTCGACCACCACCATGCCGCCGCCACCGGCGATGACGAAACCGTCACGCTTGGCGTCGTAGGCGCGCGAGGCTTTTTCCGGCGTGTCGTTGTACTGGGTGGAGAGGGCGCCCATGGCGTCGAACAGGCAGCTCTGGCTCCAGTGCTCTTCTTCACCGCCGCCGGCGAAGACCATGTCCTGCTTGCCCAGCTGGATCTGCTCCATGGCGCTGCCGATGCAGTGCGCGCTGGTGGCGCAGGCCGAGGAGATCGAGAAGTTGACGCCCTTGATCTTGAACGGCGTGGCCAGGCAGGCGGAAACGGTGCTGCCCATGGTGCGGGTGACGCGGTATGGGCCGATGCGCTTGACGCCTTTCTCGCGCAGCGTGTCGATGGCTTCCATCTGGTTCAGCGTCGAGGCACCGCCGGAACCGGCGATCAGGCCGACGCGCGGCGAGGAGATCTGCTCCTCGCTCAGGCCGGCGTCTTCGATGGCCTGCTGCATCGCCAGGTAGGCGTAGGCGGCGGCATCGCCCATGAAACGGAACAGCTTGCGGTCGATCAGTTCTTCGAGGTTCAGCTGCACCGAGCCGGAGACGTGGCTGCGCAGGCCCATCTCGGCGTATTCCGGGTTGAAGCGGATCCCTGCACGGCCGGCGCGCAAGTTGGCTGAGACGGTGTCTTTGTCATTGCCCAGGCAGGAAACGATACCCAGACCGGTGATTACGACGCGGCGCATGCGGATAACCCTTAAAAATTGTCAGTGGATGTGAACAGGCCGACGCGCAAGCCTTCGGCACTGTAGATCTCGCGGCCATCGACGCTTACCGAGCCATCGGCGATGGCGAGGATCAGCGAGCGGTTGATGGTGCGTTTGATATGAATGTTGTAGGTGATCTTCTTGGCGGTCGGCAGGACCTGGCCGAAGAACTTCACCTCGCCCGACCCCAGCGCACGGCCGCGGCCCGGATTGCCCTGCCAGCCGAGGTAGAAACCGACCAGTTGCCACATGGCGTCGAGGCCCAGGCAGCCCGGCATGACGGGGTCACCCTCGAAATGGCAGGCGAAAAACCACAGGTCAGGGTTGATGTCGAGCTCTGCGACTATCTCACCCTTGCCGTACTTGCCGCCGCTTTCGCTGATGTGAACGATGCGATCGATCATCAGCATGTTGGGGGCGGGCAGTTGCGCATTACCCGGACCGAAAAGCTCGCCGCGGCTGCAGGCAAGCAGGTCTTCGTAGGTAAAGGCGTGTTGTTTGGTCATGCGAGCTCCTCAATGGTCCCGTGCGTGAAGACCGGGGTGGATCGTCGTCCTGGCGACGGCAGCGCATGCCGTCAGCCTAGTCATAGACTGCGCGGCCTGGCTGAAAGTCACAGCGCAGCGAGTACAGTCGTACACTTGCATTGTCGCCGATTCGGCGGGCGTGCGGCACTTTATCATTACTCACCGCTTCCGAACGGGCGGGGCGGCAGCCAGCGCAGCAACAACTGCTGCAGCTCTGCCCGTTTGAATGGTTTCGCGAGGTAATCGTTCATCCCGGCTTCCAGGCAGCGTTCGCGGTCACCCTGCAGGGCGTTCGCCGTCAGCGCGATGATCGGCAGCATCGCGCGACCTTCGAGCCGGCGGATGCGACGTGTCGCCTCATAGCCGTCCAGGCCGGGCAGGCGGCAGTCCATCAGGATCACGTCGAATTCGTTGCGTTCGGCTTCGCGCACCGCCTGCACGCCGTCGTCGACCAGCGCGACGGTGTAACCGAGGCTGCGCAGCATCGCCTCTATGACCGTCTGGTTGACCGGATTGTCTTCCACCAGCAACACGCGCTGGCCGCTGCCGGTACTGCCGACGACGGCGCGCTGGCCGTGACCACCAGGCACCTGCTGGCGGAACGGCAGGGGAATCTCCAGGGTGAATACCGAGCCTTGCGCCGCCTGGCTTTCCGCGCGCAGCGTGCCGCCCATGCGCTCCGCCAGCGTCCGCGCGATCGGCAGGCCGAGGCCGGTGCCGCCGTAGCGGCGGGAGATGGAACTGTCGGCCTGCTGGAAGGCGTCGAACATGTGCTCGAGCCGCTCCGGCGGGATACCGATGCCGCTGTCCTTCACCGCGCAGGTGAGCCAGAGCACTTCGGCGTCCAGCGGCTGCCAGCGCACCTCGACCAGGATCTGGCCTTCCTCGGTAAACTTCAGCGCGTTGCCGATCAGGTTGACGAGAATCTGCCGGATGCGTGTCGGATCGCCCTGTACCTGAAGCCATTCCAGCCCTGGCTGGGTATCGATGCGCAGCTCCAGGCCGCGCTGCGCGGCGCTGTGCTGGAAGACCATGGCCGATGTCTGGATCAGCTCGAAGAGCGAGAAGGGAATCCGCTCCAGCTCCAGCGCATCGCGCTCGATACGCGAGAAATCGAGGATGTCGTTGATCACCTTGAGCAAATGCTCGGTGGATTCGCTGGCCAGCGCGGCGTATTCCTCCTGCTCACGGGTCATCTCGGTGGTTTCCAGCAGTTGCAGCATGCCCAGCACGCCATTCATCGGTGTGCGCAACTCGTGGCTCATCATCGCCAGAAAGTCGGATTTCGCCCGGTTGGCCTGCTCGGCTTCCTCGCGGGCGTTGGTCAGCTGGGCGATGGTGCCTTCCTGTTCGGCGCTGGCCTGGGCGAGGCCGTCGGCCAGGCGGTTGATGTGCCGCGCCAGGTCGCCCAGCTCATGTTCGTCGACTTCCGGTAGCTGGGTCTCGAAACGACCCGCGCGGATCGCCTGCACCGCCTGGCCCATCGCGCTGATCGGTTCGGCGAGGCGCAGCGACAGCCGGCGCGCCAGCATGAAGGTGAAGACCAGCGCGAACAGCGCCAGCGCGGCGGCTTTCAGGAGGATTTCCTGCTGGCGGCTGCTGAACGCATCGTTGGACATGCCGACCACCACGCGGCCGAGGTGCTCGCTATTAGCCAGCGGCGGTATTTCCGGCTCACCGGTCAGGCTTGCCTCGTCATCGGGAAATACCAGCGGCTGCAGGCGTATGGGCGCCTGGAAGGTCGCCGAGGATTTCCCTCCGCTATCCCGGCCTCCGCGTTCGAGATAGACCAGGACCTTGTCGTCGCGGTCGCGTACCTCGAGATAGCGCACATGGGGCGTTTCCATCGTCGCCTTGAGCAGGCTGCGCAGGACCGGCAGGTTTCCGGAAATCACCCCGTATTCGCAGGCCGGCGCCAACTGGTCGGCGATCAACTGGCCGGTGTGCTGCAGCTCCTGCTGCAGGTCCTGCAGGCGGGTGAAGGTGAACAGACCAGTGAGCAGCAGGGTCAGCAACAGCGCCGGCCCCACGCTGATCAGCTGCGTCCGGGTATGGATATCCCAGCTCGGTCGGAACTTCATCGGCTGTGTTCTCCTGCTGCCAGGCGCCTCGCCAGTTCGGCGTCGTCGTCCAGGGCGATGCCCAGGGCGCGGGCGACCTGGGGGTTGCTGAGCACTTTGAAATGCGTCGGATAGAGCGCTCTCGGCCAGCTCGTGGGGGGCTGGTCGAGCAGTTCATCGAGGCTTTGCAGCCAGTCGTCCTGGTCGCTGTAGGTGCTGCTCAGACTACCGGCTCGGACGAAGGGCGCGTTGGGGCCGATCAGCGCGCGCTGGCGGGCGTAGCTGGTCAGTAGGAGGCTCTTGGCGGTCAGCGGGTTGTACAGGCTGGGCGCCTCGAAACCGAGCAGCACCTCGCTGTCGTTGAGCAGCTCCAGGAGTGGACGGCTGTCGCGCGGGTTGGGCCATTCCCGAGCGACGATCTCCAGCTGCAGGGGCGCCGCGGCCTGGCGCAACGGTTCGAGCAGGTGCTGGCTGTCTACGTCAAAAAGCACGCCGACCCGGCGCACATGGGGGAGCAGCAGGCGCAGCAGTTTCAGCTGGCGATCCAGCGGCGGATCGTTCCACAGCAGCGTGACGTTTTCCGGCCGCTGGCCGTTCAGCCAGCGGCGAGCCTCCAGGCGGTTGACCCGCATGATCAGGGTGGGCGATTCGATGGCCGTTTTGAGGCGCCACGCGAGGGCGTCTTCGCCGATCAGGATCAGCCGGGTGGTCGGTGAAGGAAGCGGGCCGATCGCCAGCTCGCCGATCGGCACAAAGCGCACCTGATCTTCGGGCCGCTGCGCCGCCAGTGCGGCAGTGAACTGGCGCACCGCCGGAGCGTCCTGGGCGCTGAGGATGATCTCGGCGGCATCCGCGCCGCGCAGCGCGAGGACGAGCAGCATCGACACGCAGGCCAGCGTGGCGCTCAGCAGACTCGTCCTTGAGGAGGGGCGCATCTCAGAAGCCCAGTTCGGCGCTGAGGTAGAACTGCTGGCGGTCGTCGTAGAGGTTTTCTTTCCAGGTCAGTGCCTCGTCGTCCAGCCGCTGTTGCAGTACGCCGGCGATCTGCAGGTCGGTGCTGCCGAGGCGCACGCGCCTGGCCAGGCGAAGGTCGAGCCGCTCGAAACGTCGTTCGTTGAGGGCGTCGGCACCGTAATAGATGATGCTGCTCGACCAGCCGTGGGCCCACTCGCGCATCCAGGCCGCCGACCCGCTGTTGCGTGCCGAAAGGCGCAGGTCGCGGTCTTCGGTGCCGGACTGGTCGACATAGGCGTACGTCAGGCGCACGCGGTCGCTGGCGCTCAGGCGCCAGTCCGCCTGCAGTTCGGCGCCCTGGAAACTCATGCTGTTGGCGTTGCTGGGGGTGTAGCCATCGCTGGTGAAGGCCTCGCTGATCATGTCGCTCACGTCTTCACGGAACAGCTTCAGGTCGATGCTCAACCCCAGGTTGGAGAACAGTCCGTTGTAGCCGAGCTCGCGCGAGCGCATGTGCTCCTCCTTGAGGCCACCCGTACCCGTGACCCTGGAGAAATAATAGGCGCTGTTCTGGCCGTTCACGCTCGGCGAAAGGTTGCTCACCTCATAGCGCAGGTCGAGGTTGTTCTCGGCCATGTCGGGGGTGCGCACGGCTTCGGAATACACCGCGCGCAAGCCGTGGCTGGGGGTGATCAGGTAGTTCACGGCGAGGCGCGGGGTAAGCGATTCGCCGCTGTTGCGGTCGTTCTCCAGCATCGCGCCGCCCTGCAGGATCCAGTGCGGGTCGATCGTCCACTCGAGGTGCGCGAAGGTGCGCAGGATGTCGTTGTCCAGCTTGCCGCCGAAGTAGGTGTCCGACGCCACTTCCTCGCGGCGGTACCCGGCGCCGCTGAGCAGGCGCAGGCTGTCGGTGACGCTGTAGGTGTCCTGCAGTTCGAGGTCGTAGCGGGTTTCTCGGATGTTCTGGTTGACGTCGCCGCAGACGGCCGGCTGCTGCGTGGTCACCTGTTCTTGCATCTGTTGCAGCACCTGTTGCGCCAGGGCTGCTTCCGTCACTGTGGTGCCGGCAGGTAGTGGGCGGGTAGGGAAGCGGAATACCCGCTTGGTCAGTACCGGATTCAGGCTCCAGAGCTCGGCGAGCTGCGGGCTGAAGGCCAGAGCGGCGTCACAGGCCACCCATTCCTGCTTGCGGTCCCAGTGCTGCGCCGCTCCCTGGATGTAAAGGCTGTGGCGCGGGTTCATGTCGAAGGTCCAGCGCATCGAGCCGGCATAGTCGCGGGCGACCACGTCGGAGTTGTTGTCCCCCGGCGCGATGCCACCCGGAATCAGCCTGTCGAACACCGGTTCATAGTTGTAGGGCCGTTGGTTGGTTCCTTCCTTGGCCGCCAACTGCCAGTCGAGCGTCTGCTGCGCATCGAGGCGGTGAGTGGTGGAGAGGTTGAAACGGTTGGCGCGGGTGCTGTCGCGGAAGTCGTTGCCTTCGTCGTCATGGTCGAAACCGTCGTCCTGCAGCCCGGAGAGCGACAGGCGCATGTCGCCGTCCTGCCAGTTGAAGCCCTGGCTGGCGTACCAGTCGTTCACGCCACGCTTGCCGCGGGTGACCTTCAGGCGCGTGCCGATGCTCTCGGACGGCGAGCGGGTGATGATGTTGATCACACCCATCAGCGCGTTGGCACCGTAGCTGACCGTATTCGGCCCGCGAAACACCTCGATCCGATCGATGTCTTCCAGGGCCACCGGAATGTCCGCCCAGTCCACCGTCGCCAGGCCGGCGCGGTATACCGAGCGGCCGTCGATCAGCACCTGCATGCGCCGCGCTTCGCTGACGCTGCTGCCGTGATAGTTGACCATGCCCTGGTTGCCGGACAGGTAGCCGACCATCATCCCCGGCACCAGCCGCATCAGCTCCGGCACGCTGCGCGCGCCGCTGGACTCGATCAGTTGCCGGTCAAGCAGGGTCACGCTGCCGGGAACGGCGGCGGGCGACTGCTTGAGTCGGGTCGCGGTGAGAATCTGCGGCACGCTTTCGCCGTCGGCGAAGAGGTCTTCGGCAGCTGCCGGATGGGTCGTGGCCAGCGCCAGCAGCGCGAAGGAGAAGGGGAGCGAAGGGCGTAGTGGCACGACGGCGATCATCGGGGGCAGCAAAGCGCGCATGTTAACCGAGCGGCCGGGCTTTGCCAGCGCACCGCGGTGGCATTTGGCCGTGCCACTGGTCGCTTCAACGGCGCGCCGTATAATGGACGCCGATTGCCATAACCCTGCGGACCTTCCATGACAGCACAGCAACCCATCGCGGTCCTCGGTGGCGGCAGCTTCGGCACCGCCATCGCCAACCTTCTGGCCGAGAACGGCCAGGCGGTCCGCCAATGGATGCGCGACCCCGAGCAGGCCGAGGCGATTCGCCAGAACCGCGAAAACCCGCGTTATCTCAAGGGCATCAAGGTGCATCCGGCGGTGGAACCGGTCACCGATCTGGCCGCCACGCTCGAGGCCAGCCATCTGCTGTTCGTTGCGCTGCCCTCGAGCGCGCTGCGCAGCGTGCTGTCGCCGGTGGCCGATCGATTGAGCGGCAAGTACCTGGTCAGCACCACCAAGGGCATCGAGGCGCAGAGCTTTCTGCTGATGAGCCAGATCCTCGAGGAGATCGCCCCGGAGGCTTCCATCGGGGTGATTTCCGGGCCGAACCTGGCCCGCGAAATCGCCGAGCACGCCCTCACGGCGACGGTTGTCGCCAGCGAAAACGCCGACCTCTGCAGCCGCGTGCAGCAGGTCCTGCACGGCCGCACGTTCCGCGTTTACGCCAGCCAGGACCGCTTCGGCGTCGAGCTGGGCGGCGCGCTGAAGAACGTCTACGCGATCATCGCCGGAATGGCCGTGGCGCTGGGCATGGGCGAAAACACCAAGAGCATGCTGATTACCCGCGCGCTGGCCGAGATGACCCGGTTCGCGGTGAAGCTGGGTGCCAATCCGATGACCTTTCTCGGCCTGGCCGGAGTCGGCGACCTGATCGTCACCTGTTCCTCGCCGAAGAGCCGCAACTACCAGGTCGGCTTCGCCCTCGGCGAAGGGCTCAGCCTGGAGCAGGCGGTCAATCGCCTCGGCGAAGTGGCGGAGGGCGTCAACACCATCAAGGTGCTGCGTGCCAAGGCCGAGGAACTGCGGGTCTACATGCCACTGGTCGCCGGTCTTCACGCGATTCTCTTCGAGGGCCGTACCCTGGCCCAGGTCATCGAGGCCCTGATGCGCGCCGAGCCGAAGACCGACGTGGACTTCATCTCGATCAGCGATTTCTGAACCCAAGGAGCTGTACATGAACGACGCCAAACCGCGCCGTGAATCCCTTGTGCTGCGGATTCTCTGGATGCTGCTGTTCTTCCTCGTCTGGCAGGTGACCGAGGTCCTGCTGGCGCTGCTGGTGGTGGCGCAGGTGGTATTCCGTCTGATCAACGGCGCGCCGAGCGGTGCGCTGATGGACTTTGGCGACAGCCTCGCGCAGTACCTGGCGCAGATCGGTCGCTTCGGCGCCTTTCACACCGACAGCAAGCCCTGGCCGTTCGCCGACTGGCCGGCGCCGCGTGTCGCCGACGGCGAAGCCCCCCTGCGTCCGGTCGAGCCGCTGAGCCGCGACGAGGCACAACCGTGAGGGTGTACCTGCTGCGACACGGCGAGGCCGAGGCACCGCGTACCAACGATGCGCGCCGCGCACTGACCGAACACGGTCGCGACGAAGTCCGCGCCAGCGCGTCGTTGCTTGCCGAAAGACCGTTGCAGGCGATCCTCGCCAGCCCCTACGTGCGCACCCAGCAGACCGCCGAGCTGGTGGCGACCCAGCTCGGCTACCGCGGGGTGATCGAGAGCGCCGATTGGCTGACCCCCGACAGCGACCTGCGCGAAGCCCTCGACCGCCTGAACGAGCGCAGCGAAGACGAACTGCTGCTGGTCACCCATCAGCCCCTGGTCGGCGCGCTGGGCGGGCTGCTGGTCCACGGCCACCGCCAGCAGCCGCTGCCCATGAGCACCGCGAGCCTGGCGGTCCTCGACGGCGAAATGGCTCTGGCCGGCGGCATGCAGCTGGTTTCCCTGACCCACCCGCGGGTCTGATTTCAAAAAGACACAATCTCGCGGTTGCAGCCCCTTGTTGCTCATGGAATAGTCAACCAAGCAAGTGCTTGGTTGATCCCCATAACAACAACAATGGAGGCGTCCCTGTGGCTACTGCGCAGCGTTTACCCCTCGCGCTCTTCTATGAGCGCGAACAGCGGCATCCGAACAAGCGTTATCTGGTCCAGCCATTGCCCGGCGGAGAACTGCAGGTGCTCAGCTGGGGCGAGGTGGGCGAGCAGGCGCGACGTGCCGCGTGCTGGCTGCGCGGCCTCGAACTGGAGCCGGGCAGCCGTGTCGCGATCATCTCGAAGAACTGCGCGCACTGGATCGTCGCCGACCTGGCGATCTGGATGGCCGGGCATGTCTCCGTCCCGCTGTATCCCAACCTCACGGCCGATTCGGTGCGCCAGGTGCTCGAGCATTCCGGGACGCAGGTGGCCTTCATCGGCAAGCTGGACGATTGGGGCGCGATGGCGCCGGGCGTGCCGCCTGGCGTGAAGACGGTCAGCCTGCCGCTGCACCCGGCGGCCGATTTCGACCACACCTGGGACGAGCTGCAGACCTGCTCGCCGATCCGCGACAATCCGTTGCCGCCGGCCGGGCAGCTCGCCAGCATCATCTACACCTCCGGCACCACCGGCACGCCCAAGGGCGTGATGCAGACCTTCGGCAGCTTCGGCTTCGCCGCCAGCAACGGCAGCCAGCTCACCGAGGTGGGCGAGGACGATCGCGTGCTGTCCTACCTGCCGCTGTGTCATGTCGCCGAGCGGATGTTCGTCGAGATGGCCTCACTGTACGCCGGGCTCACGGTGTTCTTCGCCGAAAGCCTGGAGACCTTCCTCGATGACATGCGGCGTGCGCGGCCTACGGTGATCTTCGGCGTGCCGCGGATCTGGACCAAGTTCCAGATGGGCGTCTACAGCAAGATGCCCGCGCGCAAGCTGGATCGCCTGCTGGCGCTGCCGCTGGTTGGCCGTGTCGTCGGGCGCAAAGTGCTCGCCGGCCTCGGCCTGGACGCCGTGCGCTTCGCGCTGTCCGGTGCCGCGCCGGTGCCCGAGGCGCTGCTCGACTGGTATCGGCGCCTCGGCCTGGAGGTGCTCGAGGTGTACGGCATGACCGAGAACTGCGGCTACTCGCACCTGGGCCGCCCGGGTCTGCAACGCCCGGGCTGGATCGGCATCGCCAGCCCCGGCGTCGAAGTGCGGATCGACGATTCCGGCGAAGTGCTGATTCGCAGCGACGCGACCATGAGCGGCTACTACAAGGACCCGCAGCGAACCGCCGAGACCCTCACCGAGGACGGCTTCCTGCGTACCGGCGACAAGGGCGAACAGAATGCCGAGGGCTACCTGCGCCTGACCGGGCGGATCAAGGAAATCTTCAAGACCAGCAAGGGCAAGTACGTCGCCCCGGCACCGATCGAGAACCGCCTGGCGGTGCATTCGCGGATCGAGCAGGTCTGCGTGATCGGCGATGGCCTCGCGCAGCCGATGGCGCTCTGCGTACTTTCCGAAGTCGGCCGCGCGGAGGCGGCGAACGGTACTCGCAATGAACTGGAAAACAGCCTGCGCAATTTGCTCGAAGAGGTCAACGGCGGTCTCGACAAGCACGAACGGCTGCAGGGGCTGGTGCTGGTCAAGGACATCTGGGCGGTGGACAACGGCTTCCTCACGCCGACTCTGAAGATCAAGCGGGCGATGATCGAGGATGCCTACGGAGCGCGCTTCGGCGAATGGGCGGCCCGCTCGCAGGCGGTGCTCTGGCACGACTGACCGCCGGTGCCCTCCGGCGCCGCGCTGCAATTTTGTCCAAGAGCGTGGCGCCGTCAGCGGGTAAAATGGGCGCATGGAGCAGATCAACCACATCACCAGCGGGCTGTCGGGCGTGCGTCTCATCGACGCCGAGTACCACAGCTTCGCATTCCCCCGGCATTTCCACCTGGAGTACCACCTAGGCCTGCTGCTGCGCGGCGAGCACCGCTACGTGCATCGCGGCGAAAAGCGCCAGGTCGGCGCCGGCGACATGCTGCTGATGGCTCCGGAATGCATCCACGACGGCGCCAGCCTGACGGGCGAGGGTTATCGCATCCGCGTGATGGCGCTCGACCCGCAATGGCTCGACGACGCCAGCCGCAGCCTCAGTGACGGGCGCCAGGGCGCGCCGCGGCTGACCAGCGCGGTGCTGCGCGATCCTCGCCTGCAAGCGCATCTGCAGGATTTCCACGCGGCCATGCTCGGCGGCTCGCCGCTGTCCCAGGAAAGCACCCTCTGGCAGGCGCTGGCGCATCTGCTGGAGATGGGTTCGAGCCTGCGTATCCGCGAGCCCGCCCAGGGCTTCGACCCGACGACCTGGAGGCGCCTGCGCGACTGGCTCGAATCGCGCCTCGAGTCGCCGCCGAGCCTGGAAGAGCTGGCGGCATTCTGTGGTGTCAGCTCGTGGCAGGCGCTGCGCCGCTTCAGCCGGCAAACCGGCCTGCCGCCGCACCAGTGGCTGATGTCGCTGCGTCTGGAGAGGGCGCTGCCGCTGGTGTTGCGCGGTCTTCCCCTGAGCGACATCGCCCTGCGCCTGGGCTTCTACGACCAGGCGCACTTCTCCCGCTTGTTCCGCCGTACCTACGGGCTGCCGCCGGCGCGCTTGCGTCAGGGCTGACGGCCACGCTCGTTCATTTCGACCTTACCCCCGAATTCTGGAGAAAAGCATGCAGGAGACCTCCGTCTTGCTGTCGTTGATGGCGGTGTTCGCCGTGGCGCTGGTCAGCCCCGGGCCGGACGTGGCGCTGGTGGTGCGTACCGTGATCCATCAGGGCCGTCGCGCCGGTCTGCTCAGCGCGCTGGGCCTGGCGTGCGGCATCCTGCTGCACGGCACCCTGGTGCTCACCGGCGTTTCGCTGCTGCTGAGCCGCTCGCCGTTGCTGTTCACGGCGATCCAGCTATTCGGCGCCGGTTACCTCGGCTGGCTCGGCGTCGGTGCGTTGCGCGCCTGGTTTCGCCGCGGCGAGGCGTCCGGCGGCGGGCTCGACGGTGAACTCGCGCCGTCGCCGCTCGGCCCCTGGTTGCGCGGGGTGGCGACCAACCTGTTCAATCCCAAGGCCCTGGTGTTCTTCCTCGCGCTGCTGACCAGCCTGATCCCGCCGCACATGTCCCTGCCGGGCAAGTTCGCCGCCGCGGGCATCCTGTTCTTCTTCGGCCTGGCCTGGTTCAGCCTGCTCAGCGTCGCGTTGACCCAGCCGCGCCTGCAGCGCCGCCTGCTGCGCGCCGCGCCTGTCATCGACGGCCTCTGCGGGCTGGTGTTCCTGCTGGTGGCCGGTGCGATCCTGCTGCGGCTGGCGTTGCCGCACTGACGCCTGGCCGTTGCACCGCCATCACTGGCAGTTACGATCGTTGCTGAGCAGCAACGGCTGCCGGAGAATCTGCTGGACGATTCCCCGATAGATTCCCCAGAGAATCCCGAGCCGAGTGCCGCGCATGCCATCGCCGATCTTCTTCGCCCACGCCAACGGCTTTCCGTCCGCCACCTACGGCAAGCTGTTCGCCGCGCTGCAACCCGACTACCCGCTGCATTACCTGGAGCAGCACGCCCACGATCCGCGCTTCCCGGTGGATGACAACTGGGGCGGGCTGGTCGACGAGCTGCTGCATCACCTCGAAGCGCTCGATCAGCCGGTGTGGGGCGTCGGCCACTCCCTCGGCGGCGTGCTGCACTACCACGCGGCGCTACGCCGTCCGCAGCTGTACCGCGGGGTGGTGATGCTCGACTCGCCGGTGCTGACGCTCGCCGACCGGCTGGTCATTCGCGCCGCCAAACGCTTTGGCTTCATCGACCGTATCACCCCGGCCGGGCGAACCCTCGGGCGCCGCGAAGCCTTCGACGACGCCGCGCAGGCGCGCCTGTACTTCGCCGGCAAAGGGCTGTTCCGCCGCTTCGATCCGGAATGCCTGGACGCCTACGTCGAGCACGGCCTCGCCCCCAGCGATAAGGGACTGCGCCTGAAATTCGACCCGGCTACGGAGATCAGTATCTACCGCAGCGTGCCGCACCTGAGCCCCGGGCGGCCGCAGCAGTTGCAGGTGCCGCTGGCCGTGGTGCGCGGCCGGCATAGTCGGGTAGTACTGCCGCACCATGCGCGTTCCGTGCAGCGCATCCCGCGCGGTGAGTACCTGACGCTGCCTGGCGGCCACATGTTCCCGCTGGAACGCCCGGCGCAGACGGCGGACCTGCTCAGGTCGCTGTTCCAGCGTTGGGAATCCCATTCCGACGCCGAAAAGGAGCCCGCATGAGCGCGCCCGTCGAAGAGATCCGCCTCAACCTCCCGCACATCGAGCTGGCCGCCCATCTCTACGGTCCGGAGGACGGGCGGCCGGTGATCGCCCTGCACGGCTGGCTGGACAACGCGGCGAGCTTCGCCCGGCTGGCGCCCAAGCTGACCGGGATGCGCATCGTCGCCCTGGATTTCGCCGGGCACGGGCATTCCGCGCACCGCGGCGCGGGCGCCGGTTACCAACTCTGGGATTACGCGCTGGACGTGCTGCACGTCGCCGGGCAACTGGGCTGGTCGCGCTTCTCGTTGCTCGGCCACTCGATGGGCGCCATCGTCTCGGTCCTGCTGGCCGGCGCCATGCCACAGCGCATCGAGCGCCTGGCGTTGATCGATGGCTTGATTCCCTACCTGGGCGAGGCCGCCGATGCGCCGCGAAAACTGGGCGAGGCGCTGCAGGCGCAGCTCGACCTGCCGAACAAGCGCAAGCCGGTCTACGAAAAGGTCGAGCAGGCGGTGATGGCGCGGATGAAGGGCGTTGGCGCGGTCAGCCGCGAAGCCGCCGAGCTGCTCGCGCAGCGCGGGCTGATGCCGGTGCCCGGCGGCTACACCTGGCGTACCGATGCGCGGCTGACGCTGCCCAGCCCGTTGCGTTTCACCCGTGCGCACAGCCAGGCGTTTCTCGCCGCTGTGCAGTGCCCGGTCGACCTGGTGCTCGCCGAGAACGGCCTGCTGAAGGGCGAGCTGCCTCTGTTGCAGATGCTCGAATCATTGCCGTTCAACGTCACCCGACTCGCCGGCGGTCATCACCTGCACCTGGACGACGAAGCCGGTGCCGCCTCCGTAGCAGACTGTTTCAATAGGCGCTTCGCTTCGGCTTGACTTGCCGCCGGCAACTGGGAAGGCTGGGCGGCCAGACAAGGGAGAAGATCATGATCGACCTCTATACCGCCGCCACGCCCAATGGCCACAAGGTCTCAATCGCTCTGGAGGAACTCGGCCTGCCGTACGACCTGCACGTGCTGAGCTTCGATCGCAAGGAGCAGAAGACCCCCGAATTCCTGCGCATCAACCCCAACGGGCGGATTCCCGCGATCGTCGACCGCGACAACGACGACTTCGCCGTCTTCGAGTCCGGGGCAATTCTGGTCTACCTCGCCGAGAAGACCGGCCAACTGATGCCCAGCGACGTCAAGGGCCGCTCGCGGGTGCTGCAGTGGCTGATGTTCCAGATGGGCGGCGTCGGCCCGATGCAAGGCCAGGCCAACGTGTTCTTCCGCTACTTTCCGGAAAAACTGCCTGGCGCGATCTCCCGCTACCAGAACGAAACCCGGCGGCTCTACGAGGTTCTCGATCGCCGGCTAGGCGAGGCCGAGTATCTCGCCGGCGACTACAGCATCGCCGATATCGCCACCTTCCCCTGGGTGAAGATCCACGATTGGTCCGGTGTTTCACTTGACGGGCTGACGCATCTGCAGCGCTGGCTGGACGCCATCGACTCACGACCCGCGGTGCAGCGCGGCCTCGCCAGGCCGAGCCGGGAAGAGGGCGACGCAAAGATCAAGACGGCACAGGACATCCTCGTCCGGTGAGCATTCATAGCCTTCGGCCGATGCTGCTCGGCCTCTTTCTCGCGGCCTGCCATGCCCAGGCCGCGGACGTCGCTGGCAGTCACGATCTCGAGATGCTGCCACGCCCGGCGAACGCCGAGATCGTCGATTTCCGCGAAACCGCCGATCTGGAGCGCATCTTCCCGCAGGGCTCGATCCGCAGGATAAGCGGCGACCTGCGCTTCGAGCAGCAGGTGGCGACCCAGGGACGACAGCTTTCGCTGACCTACGAACTGCCCGCGGAACACACCTCCGAGCAGGCCTTCACCCAGGCTCGCCGCGCCTTGCAAGAGCAGGGCGGACACCTGCTCTACTGGTGCGAGGGGCGTGATTGCGGCTCCAGCAGCCTGTGGGCCAACGCGGTGTTCGGCAGCTCCAAGCTCTACGGCCCCGACGATCGCCAGGCCTATGCGCTGGTTCGCCTGAGCGTCGGCGAGATGGACGACCGCCTGGTGGCGCTCTATGCGATCACGCGCGGTAACCGGCGCGCCTATCTGCATGTCGAGCAGTTCGACGCCAGCAGTCCGCTGGGCGTGGTCCTGCCGACCCCGGCGACCCTGCTGCGGCAACTGCTAGATAGCGGCGAGCTGGACCTGAGCCTGCTCGACGAAGGCCCGCAGGACGACTGGGTGAAACTGCTGGCGCGCAGCCTCAACCAGAACAGCGGCGTACGCGTGACGCTGTCCGGTGTGCAGGCCGAGCAATGGCGCGATGCGCTGGTGCAGGGCGGCGTACGCGCGCCGCGCATCGAGGTGGACGGCGCGACCCGCCAGGGGCTGCATCTGGACCTGTTGCGCTAGGCCTCATGCCGCCAGGCCGCCGAAGTGTCACACTCGGCGGCCTGATCCTCCCCCAACCGTTTTTCGGAGCGTTTTTCGATGCCCAACAACGACCGCCTGCTGGTGCAGATTCTGCTCCTCGGGCTGCTCGGCGCGTGCCTGTGGGTGCTGGCGCCGTTCGTTTCCGCGCTGTTCTGGGCCGCTGTGCTGGCCTTTGCCAGCTGGCCGCTCATGCGCCTGCTGACGCGGGCGTTGAAAGGGCGAGAGAACCTCGCGGCGGCGATCCTCACGGCGGGCTGGATGATTCTGGTGGCGGTGCCGCTGGTGCTGCTCGGCTTCAACGTCGCCGACCACATCCGCGACGGCATGCAACTGATCAAGGAAGTCCAGGTCGACGGCCTGCCGCCTCCGCCGGACTGGCTGGACAACGTGCCGCTGGTGGGCGATCGGCTGGTGCAATGGTGGACTCGGGTCGACGAGCAGGGCACCGCCTATTTCGTCACCCTGCGCCCCTACGTCGGCGAGGTCGGCAACTGGCTGCTGGCACGCAGCGCCCGGGTCGGCGGCGGCATGCTGGAACTCGCCCTGAGCCTGGTGCTGGTGTTCTTCTTCTACCGCGACGGCCCGCGCATGGCCGATTTCGTCATGCGCCTGCTGGAGCGGCTGATCGGCGAGCGCGCCGATCACTATCAGCGGCTGGTGGCGGGCACCATCCAGCGCGTGGTCAACGGTGTGATCGGCACCGCCGCGGCTCAGGCGCTGCTGGCGATGATCGGTTTCGCCATTGCCGGGATTCCGGGCGCGCTGGTGCTCGGCCTGCTGACCTTCGTGCTCAGCCTGATACCGGTCGGCCCGCCGCTGGTGTGGATTCCGGCGACGGCCTGGCTGCTCTGGCACGGCAGCTACGGGATGGGCATCTTCCTCGGCGTGTGGGGCGTGTTCGTCATCAGCGGGGTGGACAACGTGCTCAAGCCCTACCTGATCAGCCGGGGCGGCAACCTGCCGCTGGTGGTGGTGCTGCTCGGCGTGTTCGGCGGCATCCTGGCGTTCGGCTTCATGGGCCTGTTCCTCGGCCCGACGCTCCTGGCGGTGGCCTTCAGCCTGATTTCCGACTGGATCGCGCCGCGGGCGCACCAGGCCCTGCCAGCCGGCGAGGAGAAGGATGCGCCGCCGCTCTGAGCGTCGGCGCGCGTTTAATCCTGGCGGAGTGGGAGGGCAGGCATTACCGGCGTGGCAGGCGCAGCACGGCGGTCAATCCGCCGCCGGGGCTTTCTTCCAGCAGCAGCTCGCCGCCCAGGCGGAGCGCCGCCTCACGGGCGATCGACAACCCCAGTCCAACACCCCCCGAGTTGCGGTTGCGCGAGCTTTCCAGGCGGAAGAACGGTTCGAAGACGGCTTCGCGCTTTTCGGCCGGAATCCCCGGGCCATTGTCGATGACCCGCACGTCGACCTGCCCCTCGCCGTCGTGCAGCTCGATGCGCGCGTGGCCGGCGTAGCGCAGCGCGTTGTCCAGCAGGTTGTTCAGGCACGAACGCAAGGCCTGCGGCTGGGTGTGCAGCGGCCGGCACGTGCCGACGACGCTGACTGCGGCGCCGTTGTCCTGGGCGTTCTCCACCAGTGATTCGACCAGCGACTGCAGGTCGAACAGGTGCCGCGTCTCGCTGGTGCGCTGTTCGCGCAGGTAGGCGAGGGTGGCGTCGAGCATCGCGGTCATTTCGCCCAGGTCGTGGCTCATGCGGGTGCGCAGGTGGCCGTCCTCCAGTTCCTCGACGCGCAGCTTGATCCGCGCCAGGGGCGTGCGCAGGTCGTGGGAGACGGCGGTGAGGATGCGGCTGCGCTGGGCGATCTGTTCGCGGATGCGCGCCTGCATGCGGTTGAACGAGCGGGCGGCCTTGCGCACCTCCTGCGGGCCGCCCTCGGCCAGCGGTGTGCTGTCGATGTTCTCGCTCAGGCGTTCGGCGGCGGCGCTCAACTGGCGGATCGGCCGGGTCAGCAGGCGCGCGCCGAACCAGGCGGCGGCCAGCAACAGGAGAAGTTGCAGCAGCAGCGGCATCAGCGGCCCGCTGAGTGGCGAGGGCTGGCGCAGCTCGGACTCTTCGAGAAGCACCAGCGAACTCGGGTGTTTGGGCGGTGGCGGAGGGCCATAGGCGCGGAACCAGAGGAAGCCGATCAGATGGCCCAGCACGATGGCGGCGACGAAGATGCCGAACAGCCGGGCGAACAGCGTATCGCCGCGGCGCATCAGTCGATATCCCGCACGTCGAACAGATAGCCCTCGCCGCGCACGGTCTTGATCAGCCGGGGTGCCTTCGGATCGTCGCGCAGCTTCTGTCGCAGCCGCGAGACCAGCAAGTCGATGCTGCGGTCGAACGCCTCGATGCTGCGCCCGCGCGCGGCGTCGAGCAGGTGTTCGCGGCTGAGCACACGCCGCGGGCGTTCGAGGAACACCCAGAGCAGGCGGAATTCGGCGTTGGACAGCGGCACCAGCATGCCGTCCGCGGACTCGACCTGGCGCAGCACGCTGTCCAGACGCCAGCCATCGAAGCGGACACTCTTGCGCTGGTCGCTGCGTGGCGCGTCACGGCCATCGCGCACCCGGCGCAATACGCACTGGATGCGCGCCACCAGCTCGCGCGGCTCGAAGGGCTTGGCGATGTAGTCGTCGGCGCCCAGCTCGAGGCCGATGATGCGGTCGGTGGGTTCGCAACGCGCGGTGAGCATCAGGATCGGAATGTCGGAGCTGGCGCGCAGGCTGCGGCACAGCGAGAGTCCGTCTTCGCCGGGCAGCATCAGGTCCAGCACCAGAGCGTCGAAATGCTCGCGATCCAGCGCCGCGCGCATCGCCACGCCGTCGCTGACGCCTTCGGCCTGGATGCCGAAGCGCTCCAGGTAACCGCAGAGCAGTTCGCGGATGTCGGCATCGTCATCGACGATCAGGACGCGGGTGGCTTTGAAGGCGCTGCTGGCTGTTTCCACGAGGCTCGGCTCCCGAGGCGATTACAAAAAAGGTCGCGATGCTCGCACGCATTCATATCGGCCCGTTTTCCGCCAGGTAACGAGATCGTTACATGCCGGGTTAGTGCGTCGCCTCGTAGCTGTCCAGGGTGTCGCTGGCGATCTGCCGGCCGAGCTGGATCAGCTCCGGCGCCTTGTAGAACTCGAAGAAGCGGCAGACGCGCTTGGGCACGTTGATCAGCACATCCGGTGGATAGCCGGCGATCTTGTACTGCGCCAGCGAGGTCTGCATCACCTCGAAACTCTGGTTGACCAGGTCGAGCAGCGACGCCGGGCCGACGTTCTCCAGTACCCGTGAACCGCTGGCCGATTTCGGCGAGCTGTTGCCCTGCGGCGCGGCCGAGGGTTGCTGGGCGTCTGGCGCGGCATCCAGCCAGGGGTCTACGGTCTCGCCGCCTTCCGCAGCGATCAGCAGCAGCGGCTCGCCGCTTTCTTCACGGCGACGGAAGGGCAACCGCGTGCTCAGCGCCGCGACCAGCGCATCGAAGCGCGATTTCAGCAGCGCCGGGCGCTCGATCACCGGCAAGCGGTAATGCTGCTGGCCGGACGAGTTCAGGTTGACCGCGACGATCAGGTCGCAGTGGCTGGACACCACCGGCACGATCGGCAACGGGTTCAGCAGGCCGCCATCGACAAGCATGCGGTTGCCCTGGACTACCGGGGTGAACAGGCTCGGAATCGCCGCCGAGGCGCGCATCGCCTGGTGCAGGCTGCCTTCCTGGAACCAGATTTCCTGCTGGTGGGTGAGGTCGGTGGCAACCGCGGTATAGGGAATCGGCAGGTCCTGGATATCGATCTCGCCGACGATCTCGCGGATTCGGCCGAAGACCTTCTCGCCGCGGATCGCCCCCAGCGAGAAGCTGACGTCGACCAGGCGCAGTACGTCGAGGTAGTCCAGGCTCTCGATCCACTCGCGGTACTCGCGCAGCTTCCCGGCGGCATAGGCGCCGCCGACCACCGCGCCCATCGAACAGCCAGCGATGCAGCCGATCTCGTAGCCGCGCGCCTCGAGCTCCTCGATGACACCGATGTGCGCGTAGCCACGCGCGCCCCCCGAACCCAGAACCAGGGCCACTCGCTTGCTCATCCACACCTCCCCGGAAACCGATCGTGCGACGATACGCGTCCGCTTTGCCGACGCCAAGAAGCCGCGCCAGGCCGGCACTTTTTGTGTGGCAGACCGGTCTCAGCGAAGGCAAGCTGTACACCTTCCGAAGGAGAAACACATGAAAGCCTGGATACTGATTCCCCTGATGGCGCTCACGCTGGCCGGTTGTGCAGGCAAGACCTCGTACCGCACCAGCTGCGCCAATGGTCTGGATGCCGCCTGGAAAGAGCAGAGCCTCGCCGAAGCCGAAGGCTTCGCCGGTACGGTCAGCTATTCCAAGGCCGTGACCCTGCTCACCGCCGCCAAGACCCAGCAGCAGTTCGAAGCCTATTCGGGCTGCGTGAAGAAGGTCGAGAAAGCGCGCTTCTACCTGCGCGAATCCCGCGCCGGCCGCTGACCCGCACGCCGGCGCCACGCCCGTGGCGCCGGTGGCGATCCTCCTACCAAGTGGTTCCCCGATGCAGATCGATTTCTCCGCCCTGACGTCGCTCGAAGCGTATCGCTGGATGGCCAACACCGTGACGCCGCGGCCGATCGCCTGGGTCTCCACGCTATCCGCCGACGGTGTCGCCAACCTGGCGCCGTTCAGCTTCTTCCAGGTGATCAGCGATACCCCGCCGACCCTGATGGTGAACATCTCCACACGCGGCGATGGCAGCCTCAAGGACAGTATGCTGAACCTGCAAGAAACTGGTGAGCTGGTGATCCAGCTGGTTTGCGCCGATCAGGTCGAGGCGATGAACGCCAGCTCCGCGACCCTGCCACGCGGCACCAGCGAGTTCGAATACTGCGGCATCGCCAGCGAGGCCTCGGTGCGGGTCGCGCCGCGGCGGGTGAAGGGTGCGCCGGTGGCCTTCGAGTGCCGGGTGGCGCAACTGTTGCCCTATCCGGCGCACGAGCCGAACTGCACCCTGGTGTTCGCCGAAATACTCTACGCGCACATCGATCAGGGCGTGCTCGACGAACAGGGCCGGATCGATGCCGGCAAGCTGGATATCGTCGGACGCCTGGGCGGCAAGTCCTACAGTTACACCCGCGAGCGTTTCGACCTGACGCGGCCGAACTGACGCCTCGCGCGCGTCGACTTTTATGACGCCGGTTTTTCGTCAGTAAAGGTTACAAAGGCTTTGCCGGCCGGGAAGGGGCCAGTAGCATCGGCCTTTCATCCCGGAGGAGAGCCGCATGCGCACCAAACTCGATGCCTGCCTGCAGATGGTCAACGGTGTCCTGCTGGGCAAGGAACATCAGGTTCGCCTGGCGATGACCTGCCTGCTAGCGCGCGGCCATTTGCTGATCGAAGACCTGCCGGGAATGGGCAAGACCACCCTGAGCCATGCCCTGGCGAAGGCCCTGGGCCTGAGTTTCCAGCGTATCCAGTTCACGTCCGACCTGCTGCCCGGGGATATCCTCGGCACCTCGGTGTTCGACAAGGACAGCGGGCAGTTCGCCTTCCATCCCGGGCCGGTATTCGCCGAGCTGGTGCTCGCCGACGAAATCAACCGCGCCACGCCGAAGAGCCAGAGCGCGCTGCTCGAGGCGATGGAGGAGGGCCAGGTGACCATCGAAGGCGCCACCCGGCCATTGCCGGACCCTTTCTTCGTCATCGCCACGCAGAACCCGGTGACCCAGGGCGGCACCTTCG
The DNA here is from genome assembly GCF_002364635.1 of Pseudomonas sp. UBA3153. Taxonomy (NCBI): domain Bacteria; kingdom Pseudomonadati; phylum Pseudomonadota; class Gammaproteobacteria; order Pseudomonadales; family Pseudomonadaceae; genus Pseudomonas; species Pseudomonas sp. UBA3153. The sequence continues at coordinate 73,235 of NZ_DEYR01000030.1, read as the reverse complement.
CGTTGCCCGAATCGCAGCTGGATCGCTTCCTGATGCGCCTCTCGCTGGGCTACCCGGCCAAGGGCGCCGAAAAGGCCCTGTTGCTCGGCGAGGCGCGTCGCGATCTGCTGCCGCGCCTGGAGCCGGTCTTCGACCATGCCGAGCTGGCGAAGCTGCAGGAGCTGGTGCCGCAGGTCCGCGCCAGCGATGCACTGGTCGACTATGTGCTGAGGCTGGTCGAGGCCACGCGCAGCCAGCCGCAGTTCGCCTGGGGGCTGTCGCCGCGTGCGAGCCTGGCCCTGCTCGCCGCCGCCCGTGCCTGGGCGTTCCTCGCCGACCGCGAGTACGTGATTCCCGAGGACGTGCAGGCGGTCCTGCCGGCGGTAGTCGGCCACCGCCTGCGCGAGCGCGCCGATCCCAGCGGGCACGGTGGCGGTGCGCTGGTGCGCTGGCTGCTGACCGAGGTGGCGGCGGTCTGATGGCCGATACCCTGCGGCGTCCGCGTTGGGATCGCTGGCTGGCCAAACGTATTCCGGCGGCCCAGCGGGTGCGCCTGGATCAGCGGCGCATCTTCATCGTGCCCAGCCGGGTCGGCGCGGCGTTCGGCGTATCCCTGCTGCTCATGCTGCTGGCCGGGATCAATTACCAGAACAGCCTGGCTTATGGGCTGACCTTCCTGCTGGCCTCGGTGGGCATCGTCGCCATCCTGCATACCTATCGCAACCTGGCCGGGCTGGTGCTCAAGGCCGGGGGCGGCGGCGCGGTATTCGTCGGCGAGCAGGCGCGCTTCAAGGTTCTGCTGGAAAGCAGCGGGCGGGCGCACCAGGCGATCGCCATCGGCTGGCCGCCGGCGGAGCTGCAGAGCCTCGATGTGCCTGCGCTTGGCCTTGGCGAGTGCGAATTGAGCCAGCCGGCGTTGCGTCGCGGCTGGTTGCGTCCCGGTCGGCTGAAGGTGGAAAGCCGCTTCCCGCTGGGCATCCTGGTCGCCTGGTCGTGGGTCGATCTGGACCAGGCGTTGCTGGTCTATCCGCGGCCGCTGCCCGGTGACCTGCCGCTGGCCGCCGGCCGGGGCGACGACGGCGAGGAGTCCGGGAGCCATCAACTGGGCCAGGGCGCGGACGATTACCAGGGCCTCAAGACCTACCAGCCGGGCGACTCGAAGCAGCGCCTGCACTGGAAGGCTTACTCGCGCGGGCATGGCCTGCTGGTCAAGGAATTCGCCGCGCTCAGCGGTCGCGACTTGCACCTGGATCTGGATGCGCTGGAAGGCGACCTCGAGTCCAGGTTGTCGCTGCTCTGTCACTGGGTGCTCCAGTTCTGCGACCAAGGCCAGGCGTTCGCGCTGCATCTTCCCGGCGTCCAGCTCGGGCCGGACAGTGGCGAGACCCATCGCGAGGCGTGCCTGCGCGCACTGGCGCTGTACGCAAGCGAGCAGCGTCCGGGGAACCGCCCGTGAGCACCCGCCGTTCCGGCGTCGCGCAGCCCATCCCGCGGGTGGCGTTGACCTGGCTGCTGGTCGCCCAGGCGCTGGTGATGGTGCCGCACCTGTTCCATCTGCCTGCCTGGACCATCGCCCTGTGGCTGGTCTGCGCGCTCTGGCGCATCCAGATCTACCGCATGCGCGCGGCCTATCCGAATGCGCTGGCCAAGGTCGTGCTGATGGCCGGCGCCGCGGCCGGGGTATGGTTTTCCCGCGGCAGTCTGATCGGCCTGGACGCCGGCAGCGTGCTGCTGATCTCGGCGTTCGTCCTCAAGCTGGTGGAGACGCGCAGCCGACGCGACGCCCTAGTGCTGGTGTTCCTCGGTTTCTTCGTGGTGGTCACCGGTTACCTGTTCGACGACAGCATGCTCCTCGCGTTGTTCACGCTGCTTTCGGTGAGCGCCTTGCTGGCCTCGCTGATCGGCCTGCAGCAAAGCGCGTTCGCCGAGCGGCCCTGGCCGACCCTGCGCCTGGCCGGTGGGATGCTCGCGCAGGCGTTGCCGCTGATGCTGCTGCTGTTCGTCTTCTTCCCCCGGCTCGGTCCCCTGTGGTCGTTGCCGCAACCGGCGGGCGGCGCGGTGACCGGGCTTTCCGACAATATCGAGCCCGGGGATATCGCCGAGCTCAGCCAGTCCGGTGAACTGGCCTTCCGGGCCAGCTTCGAAGGCCCGATGCCGCCGCGCTCGCAGCTCTACTGGCGGGCGCTGACACTGGAGCGTTTCGATGGCCGACGCTGGTCGCAGTCGTCGGTGGCGCAGTACCCGATCGAGCCGCAGTGGCAGAAGCGCGGCGAGGCGCTGCGCTACAACGTCATCATGCAGCCCAGCTCCAGGCCCTGGCTGTTCACCCTGGATACCGGCGAGACCAGCCTGGAGCGCACCCGGCTGATGAGTGATTTCCGCCTGGAGCGTTATCGTCCGGTGGACAAGTCGTTGTTCTATCAGGTGACCTCATGGCCGGATGCCGTGCGCGAACCCGAGGATTCGCCCGTCCTTCGGCGCCGCGCATTGCAACTGCCCGAGCAGGGCGAACCGCGCGCCCGGGCCTGGGCCGCCGATCTCAAGCGCCGCTATGCCGACCCGCAGGCATTGGTGCAGGCGCTGCTGCAGCATTTCAATCAGGAACCCTACGTCTACACGCTGAAACCGCCGCCGACCGGTGTGGATGGCATCGATGCGTTCCTCTTCGATACCCGCCGCGGTTTCTGCGCGCACTACGCGGGCGCCATGACCTTCGTCCTGCGCGCGGCCGGCATTCCGGCACGCGTGGTGGCGGGCTACCAGGGGGGCGAGGTGAATCCGGCCGGCAACTACATCTCGGTCCACCAGTTCGACGCCCACGCCTGGGTCGAGTACTGGCTTCCCGAACGCGGCTGGGTGAGCGTCGATCCCACGTTCCAGGTCGCCCCGACACGTATCGAACAGGGCCTGGAGGAGGCGGTGGCCGGAGAGCGCAGCTTCCTGCAAGGCTCGCCGTTCTCCGCGTTGCGCTACCGCTCAATCGGCTGGATGAACCAGCTGCGCCTGTCCTGGGACAACCTGAACTACGGTTGGCAACGCTGGGTGCTGGCGTACCAGGGTGAGGAGCAGGCCAATCTGTTGCAGCGATGGTTCGGCGCCTTCGATACACGTCTGCTGCTGATTGCCCTGGTCGGTGGCGGTGGGCTGATTCTGTCGGTCGTGGCGCTCGGGCTATTGAAGCCCTGGCGTCGCGAACGCGATCCGCAGCAGCGGGTGTTCCTGGGCTTCGAGCGTCTGCTGGCGCGCCACGGCTTGCGCCGGGCGCGGGGCGAGGGGCCGCGTGCATTCGCCGAGCGTGCCGCCACGGCACTGCCGCAACAGGCCGAAAGCATCCGCGCGTTCCTCCGCCTCTACGAGGCGCAGCGTTATGCCGGCAGGCCCGCCGCCGTCGGCGAACTGCGTCAGGCACTCACCGGTTTGCGTCGGCGCCTGCCCTGGCGGTTCACCCGCAGCACCCGCTGAAGCGCCGTTCAGCCAGCGCAATTGGCATAACAGCCTTGTCTGGCGCCGGCATCCATCCCCTAAGATGCATCCCTTTCCAGGCCGCAGTGCACAATGATGAGGTGAGCATGACGCTGTTCGAACTGATCCAGGCTGTACGCATGGACCCCAGCGCCATCGAGGTTCCCAAGGAGTGGGGCCAGGGCCGCGCCGGCTTCGGCGGGCTAGCGGCGGCGCTGGTATACGAGGCGATGCGGGCGAAAGTGCCGGAAGGCCGGCCGCCGAGATCGCTGGCGATCACCTTCGTTGGCCCTTTGGTCTGCGAGAAGCCGGTGCGCTTCGAGGCGGAGGTGCTGCGTGAGGGCAAGGCGGTGAGCCAGGTGCTCGGTCGCGCCGTTCAGGATGGCCAGGTAGTGACGCTGGTCCAGGGCAGCTTCGGCGCGTCCCGCGAGTCCGCGGTGAATGTTCCGGCATTGCCGGCTCCGGCCATGAAACCGGTCGAGGAGTGCCCGGAGCTGCCCTACATCAAGGGGATCACACCGGAATTCGGCCGTCATCTGTCGATGCGCTGGGGACTCGGCGGCTTTCCATTCAGCAACAATCCGTCTCGGGAAATGGGCGGCTGGGTGCGTTTGCGCGGTGAGGTCGATGAGTTGCCGGTGAACGAGGCGCACCTGCTGGCGCTCGTCGACGCCTGGCCGCCGGCGCCGCTTTCCCACCTGCGCAGCCCGGTGCCGGGCAGCTCGCTGACCTGGACCATCGAATTCGTCCAGCCGATACCGCCGCTGACCACCCACGACTGGTGCCTGTACCGCGCCGAAATCGAACATGCCCGTGACGGCTACGGCCACGTCGCCGCTGCACTGTGGACACCCGCTGGCGAACTGGTCGCGTTGAGCCGGCAAACAGTCACGGTGTTTGGCTGAGCCGTCGCGCGTTCAGGGTCGGCGACGCTTCCAGGCACGCCACCAGCCGCCGCTCAGAAGGAAGCGCGGAAAGGTCACGAACTGCTCCAGCAGAACCTCCTGCAGGCATTCCTGATCGGCCTCCACGGATTGTTCCTCCCGTTTGTGCCCCTGGCGCTGCAGCGCCAGCGCGGCGACAAGCCCGATCACCCCCAGCACCACCGGCAACAGGCTCGCGCCCAGCAACCCGGCGAGCAACAGCAGGCTGGCGACGATGAACAGCGGCACGGCGATCAGGTGCAGCAGCAGGTTGGTCGGGTGACGGTGAGTGGCGGCGTAGTCCGGCGTCGAGCGGGACGGGTAGTGCAGGCGCAGGCCCATGGTCGGCATTCCTTGAAGAGATGCCTGAAGTCTAGGGTGCGGCCATGCCGGGCGGCGAATGAGGACTGCCTATGGAGGCCATAGGCAGTTATGCGGAAAGGCTCAGAGCTTCAACTGACGGATCGCACGGCTCAGCTCGCCGGCCAGCGAGGCGATTTCGCTGCTGGTGGCGGCGGAGGAGACGGTCTGCTGCACGGTCTGTTCGGTGACGTCGCGGATGCCCACTACCGAACGGGTCATTTCCTCGGCGACCTGGCTCTGCTGCTCGGCGGCGACGGCGATCTGGGTATTGCTGTCGCGCATCTGCGCAACGGCCTGGGTGATGGCCTCCAGCGCCTCGCCCGCATCGTTGGCCAGCTTCACGCAGTCATCGGCCTTCAGCGAACTTTCCTGCATGAATTCCACGGCGTCACGGGTTCCGGACTGCAGCGCGCCGATCATGTTGGTGATCTCGTCGGTGGAGTCTTGGACGCGCTTGGCCAGGTTGCGCACTTCGTCGGCGACCACGGCGAAGCCGCGGCCCATTTCGCCGGCGCGTGCGGCCTCGATGGCGGCGTTGAGGGCGAGCAGGTTGGTCTGTTCGGCGATGCCGTGGATCACACTGACCACGCTGCTGATCTTCTGGCTGTCGGCCGCCAGTTGCTGAATCATCTCGGCGGTCTGCTGTACGCCGGTGGAAAGCCCGGAAATCGACTGTTTGACCCGGCCTACAACATTCTGCCCGGCGCCGGCCAACTGGTCGGCCGAACGTGACTGATCGCGGGTGTCGGCGGTGTGCTGGGCGATGTGGTGAACGGTGGCGGACATCTCGTTGATCGCGGTGGCGGCCTGGTCGGTCTCGCTCTGCTGGCCGAGCATGCCCTGGCGCACCTCGCTCATGCTGGTGGCGAGGCTGCCCGCACCTTCGTCGAGGCGCGAAGCGGCCTGGGCGACGGTGCTCACCACACGCTGGTAACCCGCCTGCATGGCGTTGAAGGCGCTGGCCATGCGGCCGACCTCGTCCTTGCCTTCGAGCGGCACGCGGGCGGACAGATCGCCGCTGCTTTCCACGTGCAGCATCACGTCCTTGAGCATGTTCAGGTGGCTGAGCAGGAAACGGATGAGCAGCTGCGAGGCGGCCAGCAACAGCAGCATCAGCACGGCCACGGCAATGGCATAGGCCGGAGCGCGTTCGATGAAGATATCCAGAAGGCTCGGCGCCCGCGCCAGCAGCGCGACGCGCGCGCCATTCAGGTCGATCACCTGGGCGCCGATCAACGGCTGGTCGCCGAACAGCGAATCGTGCGGCAATTCGATCCAGCCGTTGGCGCGGGTCAGTTCGGCGCCGAGGTTGTTCTCCAGGCGGGGCGGCGCGTCCTTGCTGAAGCTCAGCAGGCTGGAAGAGGTGGGCAGGGGCTGCTGCGCCGGCCAGCTGGCGACGATCCGGGCCTGCTCCTGGGCATGGCGCTGCGCGTCGACGCTGCGACCACCCTGTTCCAGGTGCATCGCGTAGAGCACCACCAGCAAGGTGGTGAGGAACGACACTGCATTGAGCGCCCAGAATTTGTACTTCAGAGAAAGGTCGCGAATCCAGACACCCATGGCGTTCTTCTTCTATTCAAAACTGATCGATTGGCAGTGCCAGTATTTTGCCAGCAATGGCTCGTTGGCTGCTGACGATGGTCAAGCCGTCATGACAGGTTAACGGCGGCTAAACCTCAGGCTTGAGGATAGCGACCGATTTATCTCGGCGGCAGCGGAAGGCGGAAAAACTCTCGCGCACAAGCGCTGCTGTGCTCCGCCAGGAGCGCTGGCGACTCCTCGCGGTGGCGCGCCACCACGCCGAGCACTTCGCCGAGATAGCCTGGCTCGTTTCGGTTGCTCTTGGGTTTGGGCCGCAGGCTGCGTGGCAGCAGGTAGGGCGCGTCGCTTTCCAGCATCAGGCGGCCGCGGGGCACTTCGCGCACCAGCGGTTGCAGGTGCAGGCCGCGGCGTTCGTCGCAGATCCAGCCGGTGATGCCGATGTGCAGATCCAGGTCGAGATAACCGAACAGCGCGCGTTTCTCGCCGGTGAAGCAATGCACCACCGCGGCGGGCAGACGATCGCGATAGTCGCGGAGGATTTCCAGCAGGCGCTGGCTGGCGTCGCGTTCGTGCAGGAACACCGGCAGGTTCAGTTCCACGGCGAGGGACAGCTGCTCCTCCAGCGCCTTTTCCTGCTGCGGCCGCGGGGAGAAGTCGCGGTTGAAGTCCAGCCCGCATTCGCCGACGGCGCGCACACGCGGATCGCCGAGCAGCACGCGCAGCTGGCTAGCGCTGTCGGCGGACCACTGACTGGCGTCGTGCGGGTGCACGCCGGCGGTGGCGAACAGGCGAACGGCATCCGGGTCGAGTGTCTCGCACAGCAGCAGCGCTTTTTCGCTCTCCTCGACGCTGGTGCCGGTCAGCACCAACTGGCTCACACCGGCCTCGTAGGCGCGATCCAGCACGGCTTCACAGTCACTCGCGAAACTCGGATGGGTCAGGTTGACGCCGATGTCGATCAGCTCGTGGGGCCGCGTATCAGTATCTTTACTCATCTAATATCTTCAATAAAAACATAGTGATAAGAATATTACTTAATGTGCTTTGCCCTGTCGGGCTGGCGCCTTTGCACGGCCTGTGAGACTCTCGCCGATCGAGTGGGCGGCTACGGCCGCCGACAGTCTCTCATTCCTGGACGGCTGGAGCCCCTGCATGCAGGCGTTCCGGCCGGGAGATCCGATGACGCGAGCGTTGCTCCTTCTTCTCGGCCTTCTGGCCCTGGCTCCGCTGCCTGCCGCAGCGCGCCTGGCGGGTCAGGCCGAGAACTGGCAGCCGCAGAGCGACGTGCGCGATCTCGCCGATATACGCCGCAGCGGCGTGCTGCGCGTGCTGGTGAACCAGAGCCGCAACACCTCCGGCGAGGTCGCCGGAGAGTCCATCGGCGTGGAGTACAACCGCCTGCGGGCCTTCGAGCAATACCTCAATCGTAACGCCCGCGATGGCAGGACGCTCAGCCTTAAGCTGATTCCGCGGGCCAAGGATCAGTTGTTCGGTGCCTTGCAGCGCGGCGAGGGCGACCTGGTTGTGCCAGGCGAACTGATGGTGGTGCGCAACGAGCGTGGCGTCAGCGCCAGTACCGCGGTCATCGACAAGGTGCCTCTGGTGCTGGTCGCGCGCGCGGGCAATCGCCGTTACCAACGGGTCGACCAGCTGGCCGGGCGCACCGTCGTCCTGCCCGCCGGCAGCGCGGCCGGGGAGGCGCTGGGCAAGGTGAATCAGGAGCTGGCCCGGCGCAAGCAGAAGCCGATCCTCATCGAATGGGTGGACCCGTCGCTGGCGGTGGAGGACGTGCTGGAGATGGTCCAGGCCGGCATCTATCCGCTCACCGTGGTCGAACGCCCGATTGCCGAGCGCTGGGCCAAGGTGTTGCCGAAGCTGCGCGTCGACCGCAACATCGCGCTGGGCGACGAGGGCCAGGTGGCGTGGTTCGCCAGCCACGATGCGCCCATGCTGCGCGCCAGCGTCGATCGCTTCCTGCAGGGCTATCGCGCACCGGCGAACGGCGACGCCACGTTCCAGCGTGTCTATCGCAGGCTCTACCAGGTACACGATCCATTGGCGCGCAGCGAGCGGCAGCGCCTGGAGAAGGTGCGTCCGGTGCTGCAGCGCTACGCCGATCAGCATGAGTTCGACTGGCTGAGCCTTGCTGCGCTGGCGTTCAAGGAATCGACCCTCAACCCGGCAGCGCGTGGCGCCAGCGGCGCGGTGGGGCTGATGCAGATCACTCCGGCGGCGGCACGCACGGTGGGGGTCGACAATGTGCAGTCGCTGGACAACAACGTGCAGGCGAGTGCGAAGTACCTGGCGATGCTGCGCCGCCAGTACTTCAACAGTGGCAGGCTCGATGAGCGCGAGCGGATGGCGTTCGTGCTCGCCGCCTACAACCTCGGCCCGCAAAGGGTCCAGGGGCTGCGTGCGGAAGCCAAGCGTCGCGGGCTCAACCCCAATCAGTGGTTCTTCCAGGTGGAGCGCGTGGCCGCCGAGCAGGTGGGCATGGGCGTGGTCAGCTACGTGAATGCGGTAAACAAGTATTTCCTCGCCTACCAGCGCGAGCGCGAACGGCTGGAGCCGCGGCGCACCGCGCTGAGCGCCAACTGACTCAGCGATTACCGCCGCTACGGGCCAAGGCGAGTTGCTCGGACGCTTCCAGCCAGCGTATCTCGTCGGCGGCGAAGGACGCCTCGGCCAGTCGCCGGATCGCCACCGCGCGTTCTCCCTGATCGAGTTGCTCGTTCAGCTCGATACGCGCCTTCGATTTGCGGAATGACTGCAGACGGTGATCCCAGCGTTGAGCCTGTTCGAGCTCGGCACGCTGCTCGGCGTTCGACAGGCCGCCGCCGTTCTGCTGCAAGGGTGCGGAGTGCAGCGTGGCGGCCAGGCACACCGCAGTCAGCAGCAACACCGGCAGAAGGCGGCGAGCAGCCGTCGGTTTCGCGCGGGAGGCAAGCGCAAACCTTGGCGCCGTTCGATAAGGGCGATGCTCCGCTGGCGAAGCGACGCTGAGGTGCTTCTTCATGGATGGCGACCGATTTCGCGACGCGTCCCCATGGCGCGTCTGCCACCCTGGCATCGCAGGATGCGTGCCACGTGGCGTGTTTTAAGGCCCGATGCCTCTATGACGCGGTCCCTGGCGGCATGGCCAAATGCTGGCCAGGCCGCGCGCCAGACAACCGGTTGTTACGAGGTGGAACGCCATGTGCGGCGAGGGTTGCAGCATTACCCGCGTATGCGCCGCTTTGGTTAACGCCCGATGGTTCAGGGTGACCTGCGGGTCGTCCGGCGGTTGACAGTGGCGGGCGCGGTTCTCTAGCATTTCACCCCTGCGCCGATTTAGTCAGCTACTTGCGGGGCGCCGGGGGCCGAAGGCTTCGAAATACCGCTAAAGCGCTGGTTCGGTGATGCCTCTCGCCGCTGCCCAGCGGACCCCGAGGCAGAGATTAATAGACGTGATTCCTTCTCCTTCCAATCTGCGCCTGGCCCCGATCACCTCGAGGCTGCTACCGCGCAACCCCAAGATCCTTCTCGCCGGCGACAACCAGCCGCGACTGCTGCGCTACCTCGATGGTTGGCCGAAGGATCGCAACAAGGCCTGCAACTTCCTCATCCAGTTCGTGCGTGCCGACGAATCCCTGGCCGACCTCGCCAGCGACAGCTTCGATTTCGCGGTGCTACCTGCGCCGGATGCGAAGAATCTGGAAGCCTGCATACATGAACTGACCCGCGTCGCGCGGCAGGGACTGATCACCCGGCGCTGAGGTCAACGAGTTCGCCGCGTGCTCACGGATAGTCGATGGCGACGATGTACCAGGTCTTCTCGCCGGTCGGGGTATGGACCCTGACTTCCGCGTCCAGCGCCTTGCCGACCAGCGCGCGGGCCAGCGGCGAATCGATGCTGATCAGGTTCTGCTTCAGGTCCAGTTCGTCCGGGCCGACGATCCGGTAGCGCGACTCGACGCCATCCTCGTCCTCCAGCGTCACCCAGGCGCCGAAATACACCTTGCCGGCATCGGCAGGGCGCGCATCCACCACCTTTAGACTTTCCAGGCGCTTGGTCAGGAAGCGCACGCGGCTGTCGATTTCGCGCAGCATCTTCTTGCCGTAGGTGTACTCGGCGTTTTCCGAACGATCGCCCTGCGCGGCGGCTTCGCTCACCGATTGGGTGACCTGCGGCCGACGCACGTGCCACAGCTCGTGCAGTTCGGCGCGCAGGCGTGCCTCGCCTTCGGGGGTGATCAGCGGGGTTCCGGCGGTACGCGGTGGGCGATAGCGGCTCATGGGGTTCGCAGCGAGGTGTGGGGCGCGGAGTCTAGCAAGCTCAACCCTCGCGCAGAACGGTCAGCGGGCTGGCATTCAGTGCGCGACGGGTGCCGATCACGCCGGCGCCGCCAACCAGCAGCGCACCGATCATCGGCAACAGCAGCAGCCACGGATGCGGATGCCAGGGCAGGTCAAAGACCAGCCGGTAGAGCAGGGCGCTGACCAGTTCGCAGCCGAGCGCGGCGAGCACGCCCGCGCAGCCGCCGAGCAGGCCGAACTCCGCGCGGCGGGCCTTCAGCAGCAGCGACCGGCCGGCGCCCAACGCGCGCAGCAGCGCGCCCTGGCGGATGCGCTCGTCCAGCGTCGATTGCAGGCCGGCAAAGAGCACCGCGAGACCGGCGGCGAGAACGAACAGCAGGACGAACTCCACCGCCGCGGTGACCTGCGCGAGGATGCTGCGCAACTGCGCGAGCAGCGCCTCGACCTGCAGCAGCGTCACGGCCGGGAACTGCCGGGCGAGCCCGACCAGCGCCTTGTCGTTGCCGGGCGGCAGATAGAAGCTGGTCAGATAGGTGGCCGGCAGATCCTGCAGCGTGCCGGGCTGGAAGATCATGTAGAAGTTCGGCTGGAAGTTGTCCCAATGCACGTCGCGCAGGCTGGTGACCTGGGCCTCGCGCTCCAACCCACCGATGTTGAAGCGCAGGCGGTCGCCGAGTTTCAGGCCGAGGCTTTCGGCCAGCTGGGTTTCCACCGACAGGCCGGGCAGCCCGCCGGCCGGTGGCGCGTCCCACCAGGTGCCGGCGGTGAGCATGTTGTCGCTGGGCAGGTCCTGCGCCCAGGTCAGGCTGAGGTCGCGGCGCACCGCGCGATCGCCCTGGGTGTCCTTGCTCACGAGTTCGCGCACCGGCTCGCCGTTGATCGTCAGCAGGCGACCGGGAATGATCGGGAACAACGGGGCCGGATGCGGCGACAGCTCGGCAAGGCGTGCGGCGAAGGCATCCTTGTCGGCGGGCAGCACGTTGAGCGCGAAGTGGTTCGGCGCGTTCGCCGGCAACTGGTTCTGCCAGGTGTCCAGCAGCTCGCCGCGTAGAAGCGCGATCAAGGACATCGCCAGCAGGATCAGCCCGAAGGCCAGCGCCTGGCCGGCCGCGGCGAGCGGATAGCGCAGCAACTGGCCAAGACCCAGTCGCCAAGGCAGCGAAGCCTTCGCCAGCAGCCGACGGAGTCCGCGCATCGCCAGCAACAACAGGCCGCCGAGCAACAGCGCCGCGGCGATCCCGCCCCCGAGCAGGGCGAAGGTGAGCATCAGATCGAGGCTCATCCGCCACATGATCAGGCCAAGGGCGAGCAAGGCGGCGCCGTAGATGAACCAGGAACTCGGGGCCACCGGAAGCATGTCGCGGCGCAGCACGCGCAGCGGCGGAACGCGACCGAGTGCCGCCAATGGCGGCAGGGCGAAGCCGGCGAGGGCGACCATGCCGGTGGCGATCCCCGCCAGCGCCGGCCCCACGCCACCGCCTGGAAGGGTGGCCGGCAGCATGCCGCGCAGCAGATGGAACAGCGCGTACTGGGCCAGCCAGCCGAGCAGCGCGCCAAGCGTGCAGGCGAGCAGACCGACCAGCGCCAGTTGCAGCGCATACAGGCCGAGCGTGCTGCGGCGCGACAGGCCGAGGCAGCGCAGCAGCGCGCTGGCATCGAAGCGCCGCGCGGCGAAGCGTGCCGCCGACAGCGCCACGGCAACCCCGGCGAGCAGCACGGCGGCCAGGCTGGCGAGGTTCAGGTAGCGTTCGGCGCGGCCCAGGGCGTCGCCGATCTGCCGGTTTCCGTCGCGGGCATCTTCCAGCCGCTGGTTGGGCTGCAGTTGCGGGGTCACCGCATCGCGGTAGCGCGCCAGCGCCTGGCTGTCGCCGCGCCAGAGCTCGCGGTAGCGCACGCGACTGCCGGGCTGGATGATCCCGGTCGCGGCGAGGTCGTCGATGTGCATCAGCACGCGTGGCGTCAGGCTGTAGAAGTCGGCGCTGCTGTCCGGCTCGTAGGTCAGCACACGGGTCAGGTGCAAAGTCTTCTCGCCGACATCGATGGAGTCACCGATCTTCAGGTCGAGTGCGGCGAGCAACTGGCTCTGGACCCAGGCTTCGCCGGGTTTCGGGCCGCCGCCGGCGCGTTCCTCTGTGTAGGGCTCGGCGGCGCTCTTCAGTTCACCGCGCAGCGGGTAGGCACTGTCCACCGCCTTGACGCTGGACAGCTGGATACCGCTGTCCGTGGCGATCACGCTGGAGAATTCCACCGCCTGGGCGTGGTCCAGGCCGAGCGCGGTGCCGGCCTCGACTTGCTCCGGGGACGCCGGCGAGGAGCCGCGCAGTACCAGATCGGCGCCGAGAAATTCGGTGGCGCGCATCAGCATGGCGCCGTTCAGGCGGGCGCCGAAGTAGCCGATGGCGGTGCTCGCTGCCACGGCGACCAGCAAGGCGAAGAACAGCACGCGCAACTCCCCGGCTCGGGCATCGCGCAGCGACTGGCGCCAGGCCAGGGCGAACAGGCGGGTCAGGGGCAGGCGTTTCATCAGGGCTCCCGACGATCCACCAGCTGGCCGCCCTCCAGGCGGATCGCGCGGCGGCAGCGCTGGGCCAGGCGTTCGTCATGGGTGACCAGGACCAGCGTGGTGCCGTTTTCCTGGTTCAGCGTGAAGAGCAGGTCGCTGATGTGCGCGCCGGTGTGGCTGTCCAGGTTGCCGGTGGGTTCGTCGGCGAACAGCACATCCGGTTCGGCGGCGAAGGCGCGGGCAATCGCCACGCGCTGCTGCTCGCCGCCGGAAAGCTGCCGTGGGTAGTGGGTGAGACGCTGGCCCAGGCCGACGCGGTCGAGCAGGTCGCGGGCGCGTTCACGGGCATCACGACGGCCGTCGAGTTCCAGCGGCAACATCACGTTCTCCAGCGCGCTCAGGCTGTCGAGCAATTGGAACGACTGGAAGACGAACCCGACGTGATCGGCACGCACCTGGGCGCGCTGGTCTTCGTCTAGGTCGTTGAGGCTGTTCCCGGCCAGCGTCACTTCACCTGAACTGGGCAGATCGAGCCCGGCGAGCAGGCCGAGCAGGGTCGATTTGCCGGAGCCGGAGCTGCCGACGATGGCCATGCTGTCGCCGGGCTGAAGATCGAGGGAGAGGTCGTGGAGGATGGTCAGCGCGCCTTCCGCGCTGGGGACCACTTTGCTAAGGTTCTGCGCTTTGAGAATGCTTGCGCTCATGGAGAATCCAATGCGTACGTGGTTTTTCGGTACCGCCATCGCCTTGCTGCTGTGGGCCCAAGGGGCGACTGCCGGCACCCTGCTGGTCGTCGGCGATAGTATCAGCGCGGGTTTGGGACTGGATACCAGCCAGGGCTGGGTCGCCCTGATGGAAAAACGCCTGCAGCAGAAGGGCGTGGATCATCAGGTGGTGAACGCCTCGATCAGCGGCGACACCAGCGCCGGCGGGCTTTCCAGGCTTCCCGCGCTGCTCGCCGAACACAAGCCGGAGCTGGTGATCATCGAGCTTGGCGGCAACGACGGGCTGCGTGGCCAGCCCCCCCTGCAATTGCAACAGAATCTTGCTGCCATGATCGAGAAGTCCAAGGACAGTGGTGCTCGCGTGCTGCTGCTGGGCATGCGTCTGCCGCCGAACTATGGCACGCGCTACAACCGCAACTTCGAGCAGGTTTTCGCGACGCTGGCCGAGCAGGAGAAGGTGCCGATGGTGCCGTTCTTCCTCGAAGGCGTCGGCGGCGTGCCGGGGATGATGCAGGCGGACGGCATCCATCCGGCGGCGGTGGGTCAGCCGCGCATGCTCGACAACCTGTGGCCGACCCTGGAACCGCTGCTTTAACGCGCGGCGCCATCTTTTCCGCGCGGGGCCTTTCGGCTAAGGTGGCGGCCCCGTTCTGGAGCCCCCGATGCCGCGTCCCGCCTGGTCTCTGCATGCCTATCAACTGATCGAGCCGGACGAACAGCTCGACCTGTTCGCCTGTCGCGAGATACGCCTGCATATCGTCGAACGCCAACTCGAATTGAGCGGGCATGCCGATCGCACCCTGTGCGGCGGTTTGTTGCCGGCCATGCCGCGCTGGCGGAGCATGGAGCGAGCCGCGCTGCACGATCGGCGCCTGTGCGTGCACTGCAAGGCCATGCTGCAGCAGCACCGGCGCGGTAGCCGCCCCGAATGGCCGATGGCCTGAGGTCGGGCCGCCCCGAGGACTCCCCGAGGCAGAGGCCTGCGTGTACAATTTCGCCTCTTTCCCGTCATACCCCTCAAGGATTTTTCGGATGTCGTCGCGCGTTCCTGCGGTCGCCTGCTCATTGTTCGTCACCGCGCTGAGTGTCGCGGGTTCCGCCTCCGCACTGGAGCTGCCCCTGCCGCCGCCGGGTGAGGACGTGGTCGGGCAGATTCAGGTGGTCACCGCCAAATACGAGGACACCTTCGCCGACGTCGGCGAGGCCAACGACCTCGGCTACCTGGAAATGGTCGCCGCCAACCCCGGTGTCGACCCGTGGCTGCCAGGTGCCGGCACAGAAATCATCCTGCCGACGCGCTTCATCCTTCCGCCCGGTCCGCGCGAAGGCATCGTCATCAACCTCGCCGAGTACCGCATGTACTACTACCCGAAAGGCGAGAACGTGGTGCACACCTACCCGCTGGGCATCGGTCGCGAGGGCTGGGGTTCGCCGATCACCTTGACCAAGGTGACCGCCAAGACCGCCAACCCGGCCTGGTATCCGCCGGCCTCGATCCGCGCCGAACACGCCGCCGAGGGTGACCCGCTGCCGGCGGTGGTGCCGCCGGGGCCGGACAACCCGCTGGGTCCGTTCAAGTTCAGCCTGAGCCTGCCCGGTTACCTGATCCACGGTTCCAACAAGAAGTTCGGCATCGGCATGCGCGTCAGCCACGGCTGTTTCCGCATGCTCAACCAGAACGTGCTGGAACTGGCCAAGATGGCGCCGGTGGGCACGCCGGTACGCATCATCAACGAGCCCTACAAGTTCGGCGTCAGCGGCGGAAAGATCTATCTCGAAGCCCATCAGCCACTGAATGACCACGGTGACCCTTCGCACGTCGACAAGCACACCGCGGTGATCAACACGCTGCTGCAGCGTCAGGACATCGCCGCCAACCAGCAGATGGACTGGGAAATCGTTCGCGAGGTGGTGGCGGCCGAAGACGGCCTGCCGATCGAAGTCGCCGAGAGCGTCCTGCACGCCGCGAGCCTTCCCGGCGTTCAGTGATCTCTCTGACAAAAAGCCCCGCCGTGCATTGCCGGCGGGGCTTTTTATTGGGCGAATCGCGGGCATTAAAAAGCCGACCCAGGGGTCGGCTTCGATAGTCCGGAGACTATTACTTGCGGCTGGCTTTTTCCAGCATACGCAGAGCGCGCTCGTTGGCTTCGTCAGCAGTTTGCTGAGCCTTCTGAGCAGCGGCCATGGCGTCGTCGGCTTTGCGGTAGGCTTCGTCGGCACGAGCCTGAGCGCGAGCAGCGGCGTCTTCGGTGGCGGTCAGACGGGCTTCAGTTTCTTTGGTGACGCTGCTGCAACCGGTAGCCAGAACTGCGGCCAGAGCCAGAGCAGAGAATTTCAGAACGTTGTTCATCGTGTTCCCCTTAAGGTGGACAATCTATTCAAGCAATTTCCCGAACCAGGAAATTTGCGGGCTATATGTTACCTATAACTTGGGCCAAGTAAACGCGGCAAGCGCAAGGTATAGGTAGTTTTTTGAAGAAGTTGCGCAGAGAATGCTCTTGGCGCCTTTTTTTGTATAAAAAACAACCAGCTGGTG
Organism: Pseudomonas sp. UBA3153; assembly: GCF_002364635.1. Taxonomy (NCBI): domain Bacteria; kingdom Pseudomonadati; phylum Pseudomonadota; class Gammaproteobacteria; order Pseudomonadales; family Pseudomonadaceae; genus Pseudomonas; species Pseudomonas sp. UBA3153. The sequence continues at coordinate 56,906 of NZ_DEYR01000030.1, read as the reverse complement.
TTCTTCCCAGATATCCGCCCAGTCCGCGGACACTATGCGGCGATGACACTTTCCATTCGCCTAATAGGCAATAGCCAGGGATTCTCCAGCACGTCAGACTGGCCGAGCGATCTCTCCTGTCCTGAAAACGCCCCGGTACAACTCCGCGGAGGGTCGCCGTGATCCTCCCGCGTACTGTCGAGTGCACCGTCGGGCATATCGACTATTCACTTGGCCGGCATCGGAGTGTTACAAAGCCAGAACGCCGAGGCATCAACGCTTGTCGAAGTGGCAACGACCGGTCACAGTCTCCGCCAGAATAAGATCAATAAGATTCGGACCCGCCCACGAGGTCCGCCGAGGAGTAAGCAATGAGCGAGGCATTATCCATCCGGCATGACCAGACGGCTCATCAGTTCGAGATCATCGTGGATGGTAATCGAGCCTACCTGGCATACATGGACCTGGGTAAACAGACGCTGGACATCTACCGCACCTTCGTCCCCAACGCCCTGCGTGGACGCGGTATCGCCCTGGCATTGACCGAGCACGCGCTGGCCTACGCCGAGCGCATCGGCTATTCGGTGATCGCTTCCTGCTCCTACGTCGAGCGCTACATGGAGCGTCAGGAGAAGCTCAAAGCCAAGGAGTGAAGCGGGTCCAGACACGAAAACGCCGGGCAATGCCCGGCGTTTTTCATTTCCCGACCGCTCAGCCGCGCTGGCGTTTGGGCAGCACGTCCTTGAGCTTCGCGTGCATCCCCAGCAGGGTTTTCTCGGTGGTGTCCCAGTCGATGCACGCATCGGTGATCGACACCCCGTACTTCAGGTCGCACAGGTTCTTCGGGATCGACTGGTTGCCCCAGCCCAGGTGACTTTCCACCATCAGGCCGACGATGGAGCTGTTGCCCTCTACGATCTGGTTGGCGACGTTGTCCATCACCAGCGGCTGCAGCGCCGGGTCCTTGTTGGAGTTGGCGTGGCTGCAGTCGACCATCACGTTCGGGCGGATCTTCGCCTTGGTCAGTTCCTGTTCGCAGATCGCCACGCTCACCGAGTCGTAGTTCGGCTTGCCGTTGCCGCCGCGCAGCACCACGTGGCCGTAGGCATTGCCCTTGGTGGTGACGATGGAGACGCCGCCCTGCTGGTTGATGCCGAGGAAACGGTGCGGGCTGGAAACCGATTGCAGCGCGTTGATCGCCACGGTCAGGCCGCCGTCGGTGCCGTTCTTGAAGCCGACTGCCGAGGACAGGCCGGAAGCCATTTCCCGGTGGGTCTGTGATTCCGTGGTGCGGGCGCCGATGGCCGACCAGCTGATCAGGTCCTGCAGGTACTGCGGCGAGATCGGGTCGAGGGCTTCGGTGGCGGTGGGCAGGCCCATCTCCGCCAGGTCCAGCAGCAGCTTGCGACCGATGTGCAGGCCGTCCTGGATCTTGAAGGAGTCGTCCAGGTAAGGATCGTTGATCAGGCCTTTCCAGCCGACCGTGGTGCGCGGTTTCTCGAAGTACACGCGCATGACCAGATACAGGCTGTCCGATACCTTCGCGGCAAGCGCCTTCAGCCGTTCGGCGTACTCGTGGGCGGCCTTGATGTCGTGGATCGAGCAGGGCCCGACCACCACGAACAGACGATGGTCGCGACCGTCGAGGATATCGCGGATGACCTGCCGGCCGTGCGCCACGGTACGTTGAGCCGCTTCGCTGAGAGGGATTTCGCGCTTGAGTTGATCAGGAGTGATCAGGGTTTCGTTGGAGGCAACGTTAAGATCGTCGATCGGTAAATCAGCCATCGTGCTTTTCATCAGGTCGGGTCGTCGGAGCGCGGCTTTCGAGCCGCTCGCGTTCCCCTGCGAGGCGGATCACCGAGGGTCGAGCGCGGGGGGAACGGAACCTTACCGCTTAGGCGGGAGCGAGACAATGGGCGATGCGCCTGCGCGGACCGGCGTCAGTGGTGGTCGAAGCTGTCGCGGGAGAACTCCTCGGCATGGGCGCTCATCCATTCCTGGGCGACGTCCTCGATGCCCAGTTGGGTACCGAGCTGTTCCTCGCGCTCGCGCCGATAGCGCTCGATCTGGCAGACCTGCTGCACCATCCGCGCCTTGAACAGGGTGTCCTCGTCGATGAAGGTGATGCCCACCAGGTAGCCGCTGGCTTCCTTTTCGCACCAGGCGATCACGCCGTTGCAGGTGGCGTCGTCGCCGAACAGGGGGATGCGCAGTTCGATCGGCGTGCCGTTCTGCAGGCGCTCCGTGCAATTGCACGCCACCCCGCCAAGGCTGATATTGTTCAGCCGCTGTCGCGGCAGGCGCTGCTGGTCTCGCAGCTTCAACTCGATGGGCATGTCGCTGGGATGACGTAAGAACCGGCGCATGGACGACTCCTGGAATGACACGACGATGGCTGCTGAAGACAGTATAAGAGCCCAGCTCGAGTTGACAGACTTCGACGCGGATCACCGCCTGCTCGAACTGTCCGGCGTTTCGCTGCTGGTATTCACAAGCATCGGTTGTGCCAGTTGCCGCTGGGCGCGTCGCGAGTTGCCCGGCATGGCGTTGCCCATCGAACGCCTGTGCTGGGTGGACGCTGGCGAAAATGGCGGGCTGGTGGAACGCTATGGTGTTTTCCACTTGCCGGCGCTGTTCGTGATCCGCGACGGCCAGTTCTTTGGCGCATTGCAGGCGCGACTTGAACGCGCTTCCCTTGTTTCAGCCCTGGACGCGGCGTTGGCCGGTCCCGCAGAGGAGCTTCCCTGATGAGCGAAATCCATCGTCCACGCATCGGCATCATCGGCACGGGCGCCATCGGCGGCTTCTACGGCCTGATGCTCGCGCGCGCGGGCTACGACGTGCATTTCCTGCTGCGCAGCGAGTTCGCTGCGGTGAGCGAGCGCGGCCTGCGGGTGGATAGCGCGGTGCACGGCGAACTGCTGCTCAACCCTGTGCAGGCCTACCGGGAGGCCGCGCAGATCCCGCCCTGCGACTGGTTGCTGGTCGGTGCCAAGACCACCAGCAACGCCGATCTCGCGCCACTGATCGCTCAGGCGGCTGCGCCGGATGCCAAGGTGGTGATGTTGCAGAACGGCCTGGGGGTCGAGGAGGCGTTGCGCCCGCTGTTGCCCGAAGGGCTGCACCTGATCGGCGGGCTCTGCTACATCTGCGCCCACCGTCGTGCGCCGGGGGAAGTGGTGCACCAGGCCCTGGGCGGGGTCAACCTCGGCTATCACTCGGGGCCGGCGATCGACGCGGCAGAGCAACAGGCGATCCTCGAAAGCGGCTGCGAAATGTTCCGCCAGGCGGGGCTCGAATCCAGCGCGATGGCCAACCTCGACCAGGCGCGCTGGCAGAAGCTGGTGTGGAACGTGCCCTACAACGGGCTCTCGGTGCTGCTCGATGCCGGAACCGAGGCACTCATGGGGCACCCGGACAGCCGCGCGCTGATTCGCTCGATCATGCTGGAGGTGGTGCAGGGCGCCGAGGCCTGCGGCCATGCGATGCCGCCCGGTCTTGCCGACAAGCTGCTGGTCATGACCGAACGGATGAGCGATTACCTGCCGAGCATGTACCACGATCATCTGTCCCGCCGCCCGCTGGAGCTGCCGGCCATCTATGTAGCGCCGCTCGCCGCAGCGGAGGCCAAGGGGCAGGACATGCCCTGTACGCGCGCGCTGTATCAGGCGCTGAGCTTTCTGAGTGCGGGGCGCGTCTAGCGCCTTTCTGCGAGCAGAATGGCTTCGGATTGTCGACGGTCGACCGAGGCATGCCATTTTCATATCCGCTGCTAAGCTGTGGCGAGGCCCAATTCGCTCGCAGTCGGAGGGCATATGATCCGGACCATTCTCTACGCCACGGACCTCGGTCTATACGCGCCTTACGTGTTACAGCATGCGGTTTCCCTGGCCCAGGCCTACAAGGCCGAGCTCTACGTGGTGCACGCGGTGGAGCCCATGGGACTGTTCGCCGAGTCGGTGCTGCAGACCTACCTGGACAAGGACACGCTCGAACGCCTGCGCACCGATGGCCTGGACGTGGTCATGTCGAACATCCAGCAGCGCGTACTGGAAGGCTTCCGCGACGAAATGGGCGAAGCCTACGGAAACCTGGACCTGATCCGCACGGTGCGGGTGATCCGCGGCGACCCGCCCCAGGTCATCCTCGAACAGGCCCGTGAACTGGCGGTGGATGCAGTAGTGCTCGGTGCACACAGCCAGGACAGCTGCAACGGTACTTCCCTCGGGCGCACCGCCACCTGTGTGATGCAACTGGCCGAGGTGCCGGTCTACCTGGTGCCGATGTTGCAGACGCGGGCGCGGGCGGATTTTTGAAATAGCGCGCACTAAATGTGAGCGTGCCTATAAAAATCGTCTAGCTTTACACCCTCAACTAATAATATGGTTATAAAAACCTGCCGACGGGCAGCGGAAGAACCACCTGAGGGACAGCCATGAAGCTTCAGCAACTGCGCTATATCTGGGAAGTCGCCCATCACGACCTGAACGTGTCGGCCACGGCGCAGAGCCTGTACACCTCCCAGCCGGGGATCAGCAAACAGATCCGCCTTCTGGAGGACGAACTGGGCGTTGAAGTCTTCGCTCGCAGCGGCAAGCATCTGACGCGCGTGACACCGGCGGGCGAGCGGATCATCACCACCGCGGGCGAGATCCTGCGCAAGTGCGAGAGCATCAAGCAGATCGCCCAGGAATTCTCCAACGAGAAGAAGGGCACGCTGTCCATCGCCACCACCCACACCCAAGCGCGTTATGCGTTGCCTCCGGTGATCAGCAGCTTCATCAAACAGTACCCGGACGTCACCCTGCACATGCAGCAGGGCACGCCGCTGCAGATCGCCGAAATGGCCGCCGACGGCTCGGCCGATTTCGCCATTGCCACCGAGGGCCTCGAACTGTTCGGCGACCTGGTGATGATGCCGTGCTACCGCTGGAACCGCTGCGTGATCGTGCCCAAGGGCCATCCGCTGACCAAACTGCCCAAGCTGACCCTCGAGGGGCTCGCCGAGCAGCCGCTGGTGACCTACGTGTTCGGCTTCACCGGCCGTTCCAAGCTCGACGAAGCCTTCAGCCACCGCGGGCTGACGCCCAAAGTGGTGTTCACCGCGGTGGACGCCGACGTGATCAAGACCTACGTGCGCCTGGGCCTTGGCGTCGGCATCGTTGCCCACATGGCGGTCGACGAGAAACTCGATGACGACCTGGTCGCGCTGGACGCCAGCCACCTGTTCGAGTCCAGCGTGACCAAGATCGGCTTCCGTCGCGGCACCTTCCTGCGTGGCTTCATGTGCGACTTCATCGAGAAGTTCGCCCCGCACCTCACCCGCGACGTGCTGGCCAAGGCGGTGCAGTGCCACAACAAGGCCGAGATGGACGAGCTGTTCAAGAACGTCGAGCTGCCGGTCTACTGAGTGTCCGCGCCATGAAAAAAGCCTCCCGCTGGGAGGCTTTTTTCATGGCGCCAGGGATCAGTGGCTCAGGTGCAGCCCGCACTCGCGGTTGTCTTCGCCCTTGGTCGGGTCGAAGTAGTCGAACTCGTTGGGCAGGTCGTAGCGGGTTAGGTACTGGTAGAGATCCTTCGACGTCCAGTGCAGCAACGGCGCGACCTTGATCAGGCCGTCCGGGTTCAGGCTGATCGGCTGCATCGCCGCGCGCACGGCGGTGTCGGTGGCGCGCAGGGCGGTGAACCACACCTGCGGCGCGGTTTCGCGCAAGGCGCGGGCGAAGGGCTCCAGCTTGACCTCCTCGGTGAACGCCGCGTGACGCGGATCGTCCAGCGCCGGCGTGGCGCCTTCGACGGCTTCGCGGTGCGCGCGCGAGCGTTTCGGCAGGTAGATGCTCAGGTTGAGGTTCAGCTTGCGGCAGATTTCGTCGGCGCACCGGTAGGTGGCGTCGGTGTTGTAGCCGCTATCCATCCAGATCACCGGGATGTTCGGGTCGACGCGGCTGACCATGTGCAGAATCACCGCCTCGAAAGGCCGGAAATTGGTCGTGCAGATGGCCGTCTTGCCAAGGCCCAGCGCCCATTCCACGAGCTTCTCGGCGTCGTGGCCGAGTTCGGCATTGAGGGTGTCCAGATCGAGGCTCATGGCAGGCTCCTGTGATTGGGCGCGGTTCGCGAAGGAGGGCGATGGTACCAGCGCCGCCGGGCGCCAACCACCGCTCCGCGGTTCGATAGCCTTCGCCTGGGCTGGCTGCTAAAGTGCCGCCCCTTCGATAAGCAGTCTTTGGAGACTCCTGTGGAAATCGCTTGTCTCGACCTGGAAGGGGTTCTGGTACCGGAAATCTGGATCGCGTTCGCCGAACAAACCGGTATCGACGCGCTCAAGGCCACCACCCGGGACATTCCCGACTACGACGTGCTGATGAAGCAGCGCCTGCGCATCCTCGACGAGCACGGCCTGAAACTCTCCGACATCCAGAAGGTGATCGCCACGCTGCAGCCGCTCGAAGGCGCGCGCGAGTTCATCGACTGGCTGCGCGAGCGTTTCCAGGTGGTGATTCTCTCCGACACCTTCTACCAGTTCTCCCAGCCGCTGATGCGCCAGCTCGGCTTCCCGGCGTTGCTCTGCCACAAGCTGGTGGTGGACGAGAGCGACCGCGTGGTCGGCTACGAATTGCGCCAGAAGGACCCCAAACGCCAGTCGGTGATCGCGTTCAAGAGTCTCTACTACCGCGTGATCGCGGCTGGCGACTCCTACAACGACACCGCGATGCTCGACGAAGCACATGCCGGCATCCTGTTCCATGCGCCAGAGAACGTCATCCGCGAGTTCCCGCAGTTCCCCGCCGTGCATACCTTCGAGGCCCTTAAGCAGGAGTTCCTCAAGGCCTCCAATCGCAGCCTGACGCTGTAATTCCCGCCTGCCTGTGGCGGGCGACCGCTACAGGGCTTCCAGGGTGCGCAGCAGCACGCGCACCTTGGTCTTGGATTCCTCGTATTCCGCCTGCCAGTCCGAGTCGGCGACGATGCCGCCGCCGCCCCAGCAACTGACCTGACCATCCTTGACCAGCAGGCTGCGGATGGCAATCGAGCTGTCCATCTCCCCGCGCACGTCCAGATAGAGCAGCGAGCCGCAGTAGATCGAGCGGCGTGTCGGCTCCAGCTCGTCGATGATCTGCATCGCGCGGATCTTCGGTGCGCCGGTGATCGAGCCCCCGGGGAAGCAGCCCGCGAGCAGGTCGAGCGCATCGCGGCCTTCGGCCAGCTCGCCGCGTACCGCGCTGACCAGGTGGTGCACGTTCGGATAGCTTTCCAGCACGAACAGCTCGGGCACCTTCACCGAGCCGATGCGGCAACTGCGGCCGAGATCGTTGCGCAGCAGGTCGACGATCATCAGGTTTTCCGCGCGGTCCTTGTCGCTCGCCAGCAGCTCGCGGGCCTGTCGCTCGTCTTCGGCGGCCGTCGCGCCGCGCGGCCGGGTGCCCTTGATCGGCCGGGTTTCCACCTGGCCCTGGCTGAGTTGCAGGAAGCGTTCGGGCGAGAGGCTGAGGATCGCGCCGCCCCCCGCCAGCGCCTGGTAGGCGGCGAACGGGGTGGGGCAGGCGCGGCGCAACGCGCGGTAGGCCAGCCAGGGTTCGCCCTGGCACGGCGCGCGAAAGCGCTGGGCGAAGTTCACCTGGTAGCAGTCTCCGGCCGCTATGTAGGCCTGGATGCGGGCAATCGCGGAACGGTACTGCTCGGCGTCGATATCGGCGCGAAACGCGGCGCGCAGCGAGAACGGCTCAGGCTCGGACGTCGTGGGCTGCTCGAACAGGCGGCACAGCCGCTGGCGTTCGGACTCGGCCAGTGCCGGGTGGAACAGCAATTGGCTGGTGCCGTGTTGGTGATCGCTGATCAGCGCCCAGGCGTACAGGCCGAGGGCCGCCGTGGGCAGGTGCAGATCGTCCTGCGCCTGGCTCGGCAGGCGTTCCAGGCCGCGCCCGAAATCGTAGCCGAGGTAGCCGATCAGCCCGCCGGCGAAGGGCAATTCGACGTCCGCCGGCAGCTCGGCCGGGGCCAGTTCGGCAAGGGCCTGGCGCAGGCGCTGGAGAAAGGCTTCGGCCGGCTCATCGGCGGCAGGCGTGAATTCCGCCAGCGGCCAGGCACTGAGGATGTCGAAGCGTCCGCGCTCGGCGTCCGGGCGCCCGGCGTCGAGCAGCACGGCTCCCGGCGCGTCGCAGATCGAGGCGAAGAAGGCGGACGGGTCGGCGCGGTAACCGAGGGAGTGGAGGGAACAGGTCGACATGAGGAGGGGTCAGACGGGCACGGGAGGCGATTGTAGTGCCGCCGTACGCATGATCCTAGCCGCCAGGGGCTTCTTCGGCGGCTGCTGGGGTCGGTTGAGGCCTGATTCGCGGCGATGCGGCTCGCGGTGAGGCCTCGACAGCCCCTAGAATGTCGGAGTCCGAGGAGTATGACTCCGACTAACAACCATAAGGACGAGGACCCAGGCCGTGGACGCAGTTCTAGATCCAGCCTCAAGCAGTCTGTCGCGCTCGAAGCTGTTGCCGCCGCAACCGTCCGCGAGCCTTCCCCGGCCCCATCTCCAGGCCCTTCTCGGCGCACCCTCCGCGCGGCTGGTGCTGTTCTGCGCCCCCGCGGGCTTCGGCAAGACCACCGCACTGGCCGAACTTGCGGCGTCGCGCAGCGCCGAGGGCTACGCCAGCGCCTGGTGTTCCCTGGGCGAAGGCGACGATGATCCACTGCATTTCCTGACTGAGCTGATCGCCGCATTGCGCAGCGCCTTTCCGGGCATCGGCGCGGATGCGCTGAGCTATCTGCGCAACACCATGCAGGTGCCGGTGGCCGCGGTGGTGGAAAGCCTGCTGGCGGACCTGTCCGAGCAGCGGCAGCCGCTGCTGCTGGTGATCGACGACGTGCATCTCATCCAGGACCCCGACCTGCTGGCCGCGCTCAATCGCATGGTGTTGCTGGGGCCGACCGGATTCGTCCTCGCCCTCGGCAGCCGCTCTCTGCCCGCGCTGCGCCTGGCCAGCCTGCGCGCCAAAGGGTTGTTGCTGGAGATCGGCAGCGACGAGTTGCGCCTCAGCCTGGAGGAAACCGGCGAATACCTGCGCGGCGCCGGGCTCAGCGTGGATACCGCCACCGTCGCGGCGCTGCATGCGCAGACCGAGGGTTGGCTGGCCGGTGTACACCTCGCCAGCCTGTGGCTGCACAACCGTTCCGATGACGCACCGATGCCCCGCAACGTCAGCGAACTGGCGGTCGGCGACTACCTGTTGAGCACCGTATTCGAGCAACTGCCGGAGCCGCTGCAGGAGCAACTGCTGGCGCTGGCGGTGGCCAACCAACTGAGCGGCGAACTGGCCGGGGCACTCACCGGCTGCGACGACGGGCAGGCATTGCTGGAGGAACTGGAGCAGCGCCAGCTGTTCCTCGAACCGCTGGATCGCGCCCGGCACTGGTACCGCTTCCACCACCTGTTCGCGGACTTCCTCCGCGCGCGCCTGCGCCAGCGCGACCCGGAACGCCTCAAGTACCTGCATTTCAACGCCAGCCTGTGGTTCACCAACCATCACATGCAGAACCTGGCGATCGAGCACGCCTGCCTAGCCGAAGACCAGGAAATGCTTGCCGCGCTGGTGGATGGCTGCGGGCTGGAGCTGATCAACCGGGGTCAGCTCAGCCAGATCTACCGCTGGCGCCAGCAGATTCCCGACGCCATTGCCGAGCGCTACCCGGTGCTGGTGTTGGCGACTGTCTGGGAGAAGGCGGCCGGCCAGTCGTTGCCCGAGGCCAAGCGCCTGCTCGACGAACTCCTGCAACGCTGGGACGCGGGCGAAGGCGCGCCGCTGCAACAGGGTTACCTGGCTGCCATGGCGGTGAAGGCGCTGATCGCGCTGCAGAAGGACGAACTCGCGCTGTGCGTGGAACTGGCCGGCAAGGTCGAAGCTCGGCTGGGTCAGCATGCGGCGTTCCTCGAGGTGGCACTGCTACTCGTCGGCGCGCTGGCGCAGGTGATGCTCGCCCGTCCCGAAGCGGCGCGGCACCTGCTCGCGCTGGCGCAGCAACGCAATCACTTTCTCGAGGGCCGCTACCTGGCGATGCAACTGAGCAACGTCGAGGTGCTGCTGGCCTTGGAGCAGGGCTGCACGCGGCAGGCGCAGCTGCTTTCCGAGCGCCTGCGCGGGCGGCTGATGCCGTGGTTCGGCGACAGGTCCCGCGCGCTGGCGCTGCCCGCCATCACCGAGTCACTGATCGCCTACCAGCAGGCGCGTTACGACGGACTCGAGGAGCGCCTCGGACGCGCGCTGCGCCAGGTCGATGTGATCAACCCGATCGACCTCTATGCCCAGGGCCTGCTGTTCCTCTCGCGCCTCCAGCGCGCCCGCAACCAGACCCGCGAGGCGCTGGAAAGCCTGGTGCTGCTGCAGGGACTCGCGGTGCGCAACCAGTCCTGGCGCTTCCAGGCACAGGCGGTGGCGGACGAGATCGCGCTGATCCTGCAGCAACCGGCAGCGGACCGCATCCGCCGCGCCGAGCAGCGCCTGAAAAGCCTCGACTGGGAACGTCATGCCGCGCATTACGCCGCGCAGCCGTTCAATCCGGTGCGCTGGAGTCTGGGCGTTAGCCGCGTGCGCCTGCAACAAGCGCGCGGGCAATACAGCGAGGCGTTGCACGAGATCGCCCAGTTGCGTGAGCTGCTGCAACCCGGCTGGCATGGGGTGCAGCGCCTGCGCCTGGAGATGCTCGCGGCGCTCAGCCACCAGCGGCTGGGCTATCAGGAGCGGGCGTTGAGCACGCTCGTGCAATGCCTCATCGATGCCGAGCGCGAAGGGCTGCGCAGTCTGTTCATCGAGGAGGGCGAAGCCGTCCGGCAGATGCTCCAGCAGCTCGAAGTCACCGAGCGCCAACCGGCGCTGCAGGGTTTCATTCGCGGCCTGCTGACGGTCTGGCCGGGCAGCCCGGCGCGCGAAACGATCGAGTCGCCTGGCGATGACCTCACCGATCGCGAGATGGAGGTCATCCGGCTGGCCGCCACCGGCATGTCCAACGAGGAGATCGGCGTTCGCCTGGCGCTGGCGCTGGGCACGGTGAAATGGCACCTGCACAACATATACGACAAGCTCAAGGTGCGTAACCGCACCCACGCGATCCGCCGCGCCCGCGAACTGGAGTTGCTCGACGCATGAATGGCCCACTGGCTCAGGTATCCGGATTTCCGCTGCTGCGCACCAAGCTGGCGCCGATGGACCGCGGGCAGCAGGCGCAGCTGGCACGCAGCGCGCTGGTCGAGCGTCTGTTCGCCGCCCGCGAGCGGCGCCTGCTGATCGTCAGTGGGCCGGCGGGCTACGGCAAGAGCACGCTGCTGGGCCAGTTCGCCGGGCGCCTGGCGGCGTCCGGCGAGTGCGTCGCCTGGCTTTCCTGCGACGAGTCGGACAGCCCGCCGGAGCGCCTGCTGCGCTATCTGATCGCCGCCATCGGTGCGTTCTGCCCCGGCTTCGGCAGCCGCGCGATGGGGCTGCTCGACGATCAGGCCAACTGGCCGGAAGAGGCCCTGCTGGAGGCGCTGATCGCCGACCTGAAGACACTGGAGCGCCCGCTCTACCTGCTGCTGGACGATTTCCACCGGCTCCGCCATCCGTTCCTCGGCAAGGGCGGACGCTACCTGCTGGAGCGCCTGCCGGAGCACGTCCACCTGGTGGTCAGCACCCGTTTCGGGCCGCTGTTCATCGAGGACGATCCGGTGCTCAAGGCGTCGGTGTTCTGGATCAAGGCCGAGGACCTGCGCTTTTCTCGCGACGAGATGGCGCGCTATTTCTCCGAGGTATGCGTGCTCGAGCTGGACGACGCGCAGCTCAAGCAACTGGGTAAACGCTGCGGAGGCTGGATCACCGCCCTGCATCTAGCGGCACTGGGAATGCGCCGGCAATCCGATCGGGCGCGTTTCATCGCCGATTTCTCCGGGACCGAGCGGACGCTGGCGGACTACCTGGAGGAAGACGTGCTCGAGGGCCTGCCGCAGTCGCTGCTGGCGTTCCTCGAGCAGACCTCGCTGTTAGACGAGTTCAGCGCCGAGCTGTGCAACGCCCTGACCGGGCGCCGCGATGCGCTGGACATGCTCCTGCGCCTGCAGAGCGAGCAGCTGTTCGTCATCGCACTGGACGAGCGCGGCGAGTGGTTCCGCTATCACCCGCTGTTCGGCGAATTCCTCCAGGGCCGCCTGGACAAGCGCGGCGACAGCACCAACCTGTTGCAGGCTGCGGCGCGCTGGTGCGAGAGCAACGAGCAATCGGAACGGGCCATCGGCTACGCGCTGCGCGCCCGGGACTACCCGCACGCGGCCGACCTGCTGGAACGCAAGGGCGCCGGGCTGATCGCTGGCAACCGCGTGTACGGCGTGCTGAAGCGGCTCGAGCAGGTCCCCGCCGAGGAAATCCGCGAGCATCCGGTGTTCCAGATCTTCTATGCCTGGCAGCTGGCTTTCGAGCAGAAGTACGCCGAGGCCGAGGCCCTGATCGAGGAGGTCAGCACGCGCCTGATGCAGGGGCAGGGCAGGCCGATGCACTACGGCCTGGCCGAACTGCTCGCGGCCGCGCAGGTGCTCAAGGCGCTGGTGATGCTCTATCAGGACAAGCTGGAAAGCTGCCTGAAGGTGTCGCGCTACTGGCTGAAACTGGCGCCGGAGAACCAGACGGTGTTCCGCGCCAGCCTGTTCTGCGTGCAGGCCGCCGCCTTCGGTCTGCTGGGCGACTACGGCGAGGCGGCCAGCTCGATCGCCCGGGTGCATGAGAACCTCAAGGAGGTGAACAGCGAATACCTGCTGGCGCTGACCAGCCTGATCGAGGCGCTGATCTGCAAGGAAAGCGGCGAGCTGGAACGTGGTCGTTCGATCGCCGAGGCGGCGCGCGGCCGGGTCGAACGGGTCTTCGGAGCCAACAGCCGGGTAGGCGGCCCGCTGGCGCTCGCCTATGCCGATCTCCTGTACGAACAGGATCGGCATGCGTCGATCCTCGGCGAGCTGCCGGCGGCGAACACCTGGCGCGATGTGGCGACGCCGCTGGAGCTGTTCAGTCGCGGGCAACTGGTGATGGCTCGGACGCGGTTCTTCTCCGGCGATACCCGGCAGGGGCTCGGGCAGCTCGATGCCTGGCTCACCGGCTTGCAGGGCGCGGGGCAAGAGCGCGTGCTGGCGCTGGGCATGGGCTGCAAGGTGCAACTGCTGCTGTGGCAGCGCCAGCTTGGCGAGGCCGAGCGCATCTGCCTGCAGCTGGCGCGCCTCATGGAAAGCCTGCCTGCCGAACGCTATCCCGACGCCTGCACCGCGCTGGCCCTTTCACAGGCGCGCCTGGCGCTCAGCGAAAGGCGCCCGGAGAAGGCCCAGGCCGTGCTGGAAAGCAGCCTTGCCGGCGAAGCGGCCGAGCACCAGCGCGATCGTCGGCTGCGTCTGTCGCTGCTGCTGGCGGTGGCGTACTGGCGCAAGGGCTATCTGGAGAAAGCCTTCGCGCTGTTCCAGGCTCACCTGGAAGACGCCTGGAGCCGGGGTTACCGCCGCGCCTTCCAGGACGATGCGCTCTGGCTGTTGCCGCTGTGGGAGGCCTGGAAGGTGCAGGAGCCGCTGCGTGCGAGTGCCTGGGAAGGGCTCGGCGAGTTGCTGCGCGGGCAGTTCGCGCGCCTCGGCATCGACCCGGACACGATCGACGAGAACCAGGACGTCAGCTACCGCGAGCAGGAAATCCTGCGTTTCGTCGCCGCCGGCATGTCCAACCGCGACATCGCCCATGCCGTGCACCTCTCCGAGGCGACGATCAAATGGCACCTGCACAAGCTGTTCGCCAAGATGGGCGTGCGCAGCCGCACCCAGGCGGTGCTCAAGGGCAAGACGCTGGGCCTGATCAGCGAAGGCTGAGAGGGCCGGCGCCGCGGGGCGCCAGCGGGTTCAGTCCTTGTTCGGCACGTGGCCGAACAGCGATTGCGCGAAGCGCACGCGCTCTTCCGGACTTTCCTGAACGTCCTGCTCGGCCAGTTGCGCGAGGTGCGCCTCGACGGCGTGGGTGCGCAGGGTCAGGCCGCAATCGTTGGCGATCTGGATGTTCAGGCCGGGGCGGGCGTTGAGTTCGAGGATCAGCGGGCCCTTGTCCTGGTCCAGCACCATGTCGACGCCGATGTAGCCCAGGCCGCACAGCTCGTAGCAGCCGGCGGCCAGGCGCATGAAACCGTCCCAGTTCGGCAGTTGCACGCCGTCCACCGCGTTGGTGGTGTCCGGGTGCTTGGTGATCTTGGCGTTCAGCCAGGTGCCCTTGAGGGTGATCCCGGTCGCGAGGTCGACGCCGACACCGATCGCGCCCTGGTGCAGGTTGGCCTTGCCGCCGGATTGCCGGGTCGGCAGGCGCAGCATGGCCATCACCGGGTAGCCCATCAGCACGATGATGCGGATGTCCGGCACGCCTTCGTAGCTGATGCTCTTGAAGATCTGGTCCGGGGTTACGCGGTATTCGATCAGCGCGCGGTCGCGGTGGCCGCCGAGGGAGTACAGCCCGGTGAGGATGCTGGAAATCTGGTGCTCGATTTCCTCGTGGCTGACGATCTTCCCGGATACCGTCTTGTAGCGGTCCTCGAAACGGTCGGCGATCACCAGGATGCCGTCGCCGCCAGCGCCTTGGGCCGGCTTGATCACGAAATCGGTGCGCTCGCCGATGATCTCGTCGAGCTTGTCGATTTCCTTCTCGGTGGTGATCACCCCGTACATTTCCGGCACGTGGATGCCGGCCTCGATGGCGCGCTGCTTGGTGATGATTTTGTCGTCGACGATCGGGTACAGGCTGCGCTTGTTGTACTTCAGCACGTAGTCCGCGTTACGCCGGTTGATGCCCATGATGCCGAGCGCTTCCAGGGCCTTCCATCTCTTCCACAGACCGATCATGGCTCAATCCTTGAGAAAGGCTTTGAAGCGGAACAGCTCGGTCAGGCGGTAGCCGCGGTAGCGACCCATCGCCAGCATGAAGCCGACCATCACCAGCAGGATCGCCGGGAAGGTGAACACGAAGTAGACCAGCTGCGGCACCATCATCAGCAGGTGCGCCAGGGTCGCGGCGAACAGCGTGCCGATCGCCACCTTCATCGCGTGGCCGGCGCCGCGCTCTTCCCAGGTGATCGACAGGCGCTCGATGGTCATGGTCAGGATCACCATCGGGAACAGCGCCACCGACAGCCCGCGCTCCAGGCCGAGCTTGTGGCTGAGCAGGCTGATCACCGCGATCAGCACCACGACGAAGGTCAGCACCACCGACAGCCGCGGCAGCATCTGCAGTTTCAGGTGTTCGAGGTAGGAGCGCAGCGACAGGCCCAGCGCGGTGATCAGGGTGAACAGCGCGATGCCGAAGCCCAGCTGCGTCTCGCGGAAGGCCAGGGCGATCAGCACCGGGGTGAAGGTGCCGAGGGTCTGCAGGCCGATCAGGTTGCGCAGGATGAGGATCACCAGCACGCCGATCGGGATCATGATCATGATCTGGTAGGTCTGCTGGGTCTGCAGCGGCAGGCCGTAGAGCGAGTATTCGAGAAAGTCGACGTCGGTGTTCTCGTCGGTCAGCTTGGCCAGGCGGATGGCGTTCATCTCGCTGTTGTTCAGGGTGAAGTTGACCTGGATCTTCTTGCCGCCATCCAGCGTCACCAGCGGCTCGTCGCCGGTCCACCACATCAGGCGGTCAGCCGGCAGGCCCTGTTCGCCGGTCTCCGGGTTGAAGTACAGCCACTTGTCGCCGTTGAAGCTGCGCAGCCAGAGTTCCGGGTTCTGCGGTTGGTCGGCGATCAGGCGGAGGGTGTGCACGCGCTCCATCGGCACATGGGCGATGGACAGCAGCAGGTCGACCACCTTGGCCTTGTTGACGGTGGATTGGTCGCCGCCCAATAGCAGCTTGACGTTGTCGTCGTTGACGTTGTTGACCCGCTTGATGGTCTCGCCGACGAAGGTTTCGACGTCCGCCGAATGCTGGCGGATCGGCGCCATCAGCGCTTCGGCGGCGATCTTCTCGGGCCCATCCACGAGAATCTGCTCGTCGCGGAAGATCGGCCCCTTGGGCTTGAGTTGCTCGCCGCTGTAGCGCTTGGTCAGCACCAGGCGGTAGTAGAGCGTTTGGTTTCCCTTGGCACGGCGCGCCGACCAGGTCACCTTCCGGTTGTCGCCGGTGCGGTTGATGCTCACGCCATAGTTGTTGGAGATGAAGCTCTCGTTGAGGCTGACGTAGTTCTGGTTCAGCGGCGGAACGAACATCTGCACCTTGACCGGCTCATGCGGCGTGGCGACGAACTCGACCTTGGCATCGATGTTCCACAGATCGTCGGTTTCGTCCTCGGTTACCGGGATGCCGAGGATGAAGATCTGGTAAGCCGTAATCAGAACGCCCAGCGTCACCAGCACGGTGATCAGGACTTTCAGATGCAGGGTAAGAGAGCGCATGGGGTCTACTCGGCAGAGATTGAGTCGGCACATCCGGGCTTGCCGGCGGCGTACTTGAGGCTGGGGTCGACCAGCGCATCGAAGCGCTTGAGCGCCTCGGAGCCGATCAGGAGCGGGTATTCGAAGGCGCTGCGGTCGGTGAGATTGACCTCGATGTCGCGCCGGGCGCGGCCCATGCAGACACTCAGCTCGATCACCGGGCGCGCGGTGTAGGTCTTGCCCTGTTCAGGATCGTAGTCGCCCGAGCGGCGCTTGATCTTGCTGATCCGCGCCAGCGGTCGCTCGATGGGATGGGCATGGGCGTCGTCGATGGCGAGGTAGAAGCGTACCCAGGATTCGCCGTCGCGCTTGAAGCGCTGGATGTCCCGGGCGCTGAGCGAGGCGGTCTTGGCGCCGGTGTCCAGCTTCGCCGCCACTTCCAGATCCAGTTCGGCGAGGCGCGCGTGCTCGTTCAGGCCGTACACGGTCTTCTCACCGGCGAAACCCGCGTCGGGCGCAAGGAACAGGCAGAAGAGGGAAGGAGCGAAGGGCTTGAATCTCATACGTCCTGGATGATCGCGGCGGCGGGTCGGCATGACCGGCGGGTGGCTGGAGCCTTTGTTCTCGGGGCTCGCGGGCATGGCGGGCATCATTCCTGGGCAGCGCAAGCGGTGGGCATTCTAGCATGCTGATTTTCTGCGGTGACAGACGCATATAGGCCGCAACAGCGGTGGTTCTGGCCATGGCGTCTTTCGGTCATTCCGAAAGATTGTCAACAATCCGATGATCGCGTTTGACTGAATAGGGTCTTCAAGCGTAATTTTTCTCGAACCAAACCTTGCTGGTGTCGACAATATGCTGGAAGCCGCGGATATCAATCCAACCGTTGCGGACGAGTCGGAAACCCTTTCCGAGCACGTCTTCCGGCGTATCCAGGCGGCCATCGTCAAGGGCGAGATCGCTCCTGGCAGCAAGATCTCCGAGCCGGAGCTGGCCCGCGTCTACGGCATCAGCCGCGGCCCGTTGCGCGAGGCGATCCACCGGCTGGAAGGCCAGCGCCTGCTGGTGCGCGTGCCCCACGTGGGTGCTCGCGTGGTTTCGCTGAGCTACGCCGAGTTGATCGAACTCTACGAAATCCGCGAATCTCTCGAAGGCATGGCCTGTCGCCTGGCCGCGGAGCGCATGAGCCAGGCAGAGATCGACGAGCTGCGCCAGGTGCTGGACATGCACGAGCGCGACGAGGCGTTCCAGGCCGGGCTGGGCTACTACCAGCAGGAGGGCGACTTCGATTTCCACTACCGGATCATCCAGGGCAGCGGCAACCGCACGCTGACGCAGATGCTCTGCGGCGAGCTCTACCAACTGGTACGCATGTACCGCATCCAGTTCTCGGCGATACCCAATCGTCCGCGCCAGGCATTCACCGAACACCACCGCATTCTCGACGCCATCGCCGATGGTGACGGAGAGCTCGCCGAACTGCTGATGCGCCGTCACATCGCCGCGTCCAAGCGCAACGTCGAGCGCCATTATCCCAGCGCCCATCCGGGCACCCAGGAAACAACGACAACAAGAGGTCAGCCATGAGTCATGTATCTGCCGGGCAACGTTTCCGTGACGCCGTAGCCAGCGAGCACCCGTTGCAGGTGGTCGGGGCAATCAACGCCAACCACGCACTGCTGGCCAAGCGCGCCGGCTTCAAGGCGATCTACCTGTCCGGTGGCGGCGTGGCGGCGGGCTCGCTGGGGGTTCCCGACCTCGGCATCACCGGTCTCGACGACGTGCTCACCGACGTGCGCCGGATCACCGATGTCTGCGACCTGCCGCTGCTGGTGGATGTCGACACCGGCTTCGGCTCCTCGGCGTTCAACGTGGCCCGCACGGTCAAGTCGATGATCAAGTTCGGCGCCGCCGCGATCCACATCGAGGATCAGGTGGGTGCCAAGCGCTGCGGTCACCGGCCGAACAAGGAAATCGTTTCCCAGCAGGAAATGGTCGACCGCATCAAGGCCGCGGTGGATGCACGCACCGACGACAGCTTCGTGATCATGGCGCGTACCGATGCGCTGGCGGTCGAGGGCCTGGAGTCCGCGCTGGAGCGTGCCGCGGCGTGCGTGGAGGCGGGGGCCGACATGGTCTTTCCCGAGGCGATCACCGAGCTGGACATGTACAAGCTGTTCGCCGAGAAGGTCCGTGCGCCGATCCTCGCCAACATCACCGAATTCGGTTCGACCCCGCTGTACACCACGCAGGAGCTGGCCGGCGCCGATGTTTCCCTGGTGCTCTACCCGCTGTCGGCCTTCCGCGCGATGAACAAGGCGGCGGAAAACGTCTACACGGCGATCCGCCGCGACGGCACCCAGAAGAACGTGGTCGACACCATGCAGACGCGCATGGAGCTGTACGAGCGCATCGATTACCACGCCTTCGAGCAGAAGCTCGATGCGCTGTTCGCCGCCAAGAAGTGACCGATCGGGCCGCGTATCGAGCAGGCGGCACCGATGAACAACAAGAACATCAACCGGATCAGATGAGGAACAACCCGCGATGAGCGCAACCCAAGAGACGACCACGCCGGGCTTCAAACCCAAGAAATCGGTGGCCCTGAGTGGCACCGCCGCCGGCAACACCGCCCTGTGCACCGTCGGCCGTACCGGCAACGACCTGCACTACCGCGGCTACGACGTACTCGACTTCGCCAACCGCTGCGAATTCGAGGAAATCGCCCACCTGCTGGTGCACGGCAAGCTGCCCAACGTGGCCGAGCTGGCCAGCTACAAGGCCAAGCTCAAGGCGCTGCGTGGCCTTCCGGCAGCGCTCAAAGCCTCGCTGGAACAGCTGCCGCCCTCGGCGCACCCGATGGATGTGATGCGTACCGCCGTCTCGGTGTTGGGCTGCGTATCGCCGGAGAAGGACGACCACAACCATCCCGGCGCTCGCGATATCGCCGACAAGCTGATGGCCTCCCTGGGGTCGGCGCTGCTGTACTGGTACCACTTCAGCCACAACGGCAAACGCATCGACGTGGAAACCGACGATGACTCCATCGGCGGGCATTTCCTCCACCTGCTGCACGGCGAAAAACCGCGCGAGTCGTGGGTGCGTGCCATGCACACGTCGCTCAACCTTTACGCCGAGCACGAATTCAACGCCTCCACCTTCACCTCGCGGGTGATCGCCGGGACCGGTTCGGACATCTATTCCTGCATCGCCGGCGCCATCGGCGCATTGCGCGGCCCGAAACACGGCGGCGCCAACGAGGTGGCCTTCGAGATCCAGAAGCGCTACGACAATCCGGACGAAGCCGAGGCCGATATCCGTGCGCGCGTAGAGCAGAAGGAAGTGGTAATCGGCTTCGGCCATCCGGTCTACACCGTGTCCGATCCACGCAACAAGGTGATCAAGGAGGTCGCGCGCGAGCTCTCCGTCGAACAGAGGAACAGCAAGATGTTCGACATCGCCGAGCGCCTAGAAACCATCATGTGGGACATCAAGAAAATGTTCCCCAACCTCGATTGGTTCAGCGCCGTGAGCTACCACATGATGGGCGTGCCCACCGCCATGTTCACGCCGCTGTTCGTCATCGCCCGCACCTCGGGCTGGTCGTCCCATGTGATCGAGCAGCGCATCGACGGCAAGATCATCCGCCCGAGCGCCAACTACACCGGTCCCGAAGACCTTAAGTTCGTGCCGCTCAAGGATCGCCCATGATCAGCATGAACACGAAGTACCGCAAAAACCTGCCGGGTTCTGCGCTGGACTACTTCGACACCCGCGAGGCGGTCGAGGCCATCACACCCGGTGCCTACGACAAGCTGCCCTACACCTCGCGCGTGCTGGCCGAACAACTCGTCCGGCGCTGCGACCCGGCGCTGCTCACCGATGCGCTGAAGCAGCTGATCGAGCGCAAGCGCGATCTGGACTTCCCCTGGTACCCGGCGCGCGTGGTGTGCCACGACATCCTCGGCCAGACCGCGCTGGTGGACCTAGCCGGCCTGCGTGACGCGATTGCCGACAAGGGCGGCGACCCGGCTAAGGTCAACCCGGTGGTGCCCACCCAGTTGATCGTCGACCACTCGTTGGCCGTGGAATACGCCGGTTTCGACCCCGATGCGTTCGAGAAGAACCGCGCCGTGGAAGAGCGTCGCAACGAGGACCGTTTCCACTTCATCGAGTGGACCAAGACCGCGTTCAAGAACGTCGACGTGATCCCCGCCGGCAACGGCATCATGCACCAGATCAACCTGGAGAAAATGAGCCCGGTGATCCAGGCTCGCGACGGCGTGGCCTACCCGGACACCTGCGTCGGCACCGACAGCCATACGCCGCACGTGGATGCCCTGGGCGTGATCGCCGTCGGCGTTGGCGGGTTGGAGGCGGAAACCGTGATGCTTGGTCGTGCCTCGATGATGCGCCTGCCCGACATCGTCGGCGTGGAGCTCACCGGCAAGCGCCAGCCCGGCATCACCGCGACCGATATCGTGCTGGCGATCACCGAGTTCCTGCGCAAGGAGCGGGTGGTCGGCGCCTACGTGGAGTTCTTCGGCGAAGGTGCCAATAGCCTGTCCATCGGCGACCGCGCGACCATCTCCAACATGTGCCCGGAATACGGCGCCACGGCCTCGATGTTCTACATCGACCAGCAGACCATCGACTACCTCAAGCTCACCGGGCGCGAACCGCAGCAGGTGGCGCTGGTGGAGCAGTACGCCAAGCTCACCGGCCTGTGGGCGGATGCCCTGGTGACCGCCGAGTACGAGCGGGTGCTGCGCTTCGACCTGTCCACCGTGGTGCGCAACATGGCCGGTCCGAGCAACCCGCACAAACGCCTGCCGACCTCGGCGCTGCAAGAGCGCGGCATTGCCGGCGAAACCTTGTTGGCCGCCGCCAAAGTGGAAGAGAGCGAAGGCCTGCTGCCCGATGGCGCGGTGATCATTGCCGCCATCACCAGTTGCACCAACACCTCCAACCCGCGCAACGTGGTGGCTGCCGGCTTGTTGGCGAAGAAGGCCAATGCCCTCGGCTTGCTGCGCAAACCCTGGGTGAAGACCTCGTTCGCGCCGGGTTCGAAGGTGGCCAAGCTGTACCTGGAAGAAGCCGGCCTGCTCAGCGAGCTGGAGCAGTTGGGGTTCGGCATCGTTGCCTATGCCTGCACCACCTGCAACGGTATGTCTGGCGCGCTGGACCCGGTGATCCAGCAGGAAATCATCGACCGCGACCTGTATGCCACCGCCGTGCTGTCGGGCAACCGCAACTTCGACGGCCGTATTCACCCGTACGCCAAGCAAGCATTCCTGGCCTCGCCGCCGCTGGTGGTCGCCTACGCCATCGCGGGAACCGTGCGCTTCGATATCGAGCAGGACGTGTTGGGCCATGACCACGCCGGCAACCCGGTAACGCTGAAGGATCTGTGGCCCAGCGATGAGGAAATCGACGCCATCGTCGCTGCCTCGGTGAAGCCCGAGCAGTTCCGCCAGGTCTACATCCCGATGTTCGACCTGGGCACCTTCGCCGAAGCGGAAAGCCCGCTCTACGACTGGCGCCCGCAGTCCACCTATATTCGCCGTCCGCCTTACTGGGAAGGCGCGCTGGCCGGCGAACGCACGCTCAAGGGCATGCGCCCGCTGGCGTTGCTGCCGGACAACATCACCACCGATCACCTATCGCCTTCCAACGCGATCATGCCCGACAGTGCGGCCGGCGAGTACCTGGCGAAAATGGGCCTGCCGGAGGAGGACTTCAACTCCTACGCGACCCACCGCGGCGACCACCTGACCGCCCAGCGCGCCACCTTCGCTAACCCGCAACTGGTCAACGAGATGGCCGTGGTTGACGGCCAGGTGAAGAAGGGTTCGCTGACCCGTATCGAGCCCGAAGGCAAGGTCACCCGCATGTGGGAAGCGATCGAGACCTACATGGCGCGCAAGCAGCCGCTGATCATCGTGGCCGGCGCGGACTACGGCCAGGGCTCCTCGCGGGACTGGGCCGCCAAGGGCGTGCGCCTTGCGGGTGTGGAAGCGATCGCCGCCGAAGGGTTCGAGCGAATCCACCGCACCAACCTGGTGGGCATGGGCGTACTGCCGCTGGAATTCAAACCCGGCACCAATCGCCTGACCCTGGGCCTGGACGGCACCGAGCTGTACGACGTGCTCGGCGAGCGCACCCCGCGTGCAACCCTGACGCTGGTGATCACGCGCAAGAACGGCGAACGCCTGGACGTGCCCGTGACCTGTCGCCTGGATACCGCCGAGGAAGTGTCAATCTACGAAGCCGGTGGCGTGCTGCAGCGTTTCGCCCAGGACTTCCTGGAAGCGACCGCAACCGCCTAAACGCGATCCCGTAGGGTGCGCTGTGCGCGCCACAGGCAGCGAGGTCTGTGCTGGTGCGCACGGCGCACCCTACGGGACCTCCGAATTGTTCAGGAAACAGGCCATGTCTCACGCAGCGCAAATCAAGATTCCCGCCACCTACATGCGTGGCGGTACCAGCAAGGGCGTGTTCTTCCGTCTGCAAGACCTGCCCGGCAGCGCACAGGTGCCGGGCGAAGCCCGCGACCGGCTATTCATGCGCGTCATTGGCAGCCCCGACCCGTACTCCGCACAGATCGACGGCATGGGCGGTGCCACGTCCAGCACCAGCAAGTGCGTGATCCTGTCGAAAAGCAGCCAACCGGACCATGACGTCGACTACCTCTACGGCCAGGTTTCCATCGACAAAGCCTTCGTCGACTGGAGCGGCAACTGCGGCAACCTCTCTACCGCCGCGGGCGCCTTCGCCCTGCATGCCGGCCTGATCGACCCGGCGCGCGTGCCGGACAACGGGGTCTGCGTGGTGCGGATCTGGCAGGCCAACATCCAGAAAACCATCGTCGCCCACGTGCCGGTCAGCGCCGGACAGGTGCAGGAGACCGGCGACTTCGAGCTGGACGGGGTGACCTTTCCGGCCGCGGAGATCGTGCTGGAGTTCCTCGATCCGTCGGATGACGGCGAGGAGGGCGGTTCGATGTTCCCCACCGGCAATCTGGTGGACGACCTCGAAGTCCCCGGCGTGGGAACCTTCAAGGCGACGATGATCAGCGCCGGTATCCCCACGGTGTTCGTCAACGCCGATGACATCGGTTATCAAGGCACCGAACTGCGCGAGGACATCAACGGCGATCCCACGGCGCTGGCGCGTTTCGAAGCGATTCGTGTCGCCGGGGCGTTGCGCATGGGGCTGATCAGGACGGCTGCAGAGGCGGCGACGCGCCAGCACACGCCGAAGGTCGCGTTCGTCGCCAAACCCAAGAGTTACGCAGCATCCAGTGGCAAGGCCGTGCAGGCCGGCGATGTCGACCTGCTGGTGCGCGCGTTGTCGATGGGCAAGCTGCACCACGCCATGATGGGCACCGCCGCGGTGGCCATCGGCACCGCGGCAGCAATCCCCGGCACGCTGGTGAACCTGGCCGCCGGCGGGGGCGAGCGCACCGCGGTGCGCTTCGGGCATCCCTCGGGCGTATTGCGCGTAGGGGCGGAGGCGACGCGAATCGACGGCGAATGGGTGGTGAAGAAGGCCATCATGAGCCGCAGTGCGCGGGTACTCATGGAAGGCTGGGTGCGGGTGCCGGGCGACGCGTTCTGAGTGATGTTCGGGCGTCCGCTATTGGCCGCCCGACCTCACAGGCGGCTGGTGCCCAACAGCAGGCCGCCAGCGCCCATATAAAAGGCACCGGTGGTCTTGTTCAAGCGAATCACGCCCTTGCTGGTCTTCACCAAACGGCGGATTTGCAGCCCGAACAGCGCGTAGACCACCGAGGCGCAGTATTCAGCCAGCAGGTAGGTGGTGCCCAGGTAGAGGAACTGCTCGGTGGCCGGCTGATCCGGCTTGATGAACTGCGGGAAGATGGCTGCGAACAGCAGGATCGCCTTGGGGTTGCTGATGCCGATGAGAAACTCCTGCAGCATCAGCCGCCAGACGCTCCGCTGCTGGCTTGAGGATTGAGTACCCTCGAGCATGTCCAGCCCGCTGAAATCACGGCTGCGCCAGGCGACGATACCGAGATAGAGGAGGTAGGCGGCGCCGATCCACTTGATGGTGGTGAAGGCGGTTTCCGACGCCAGCAGCATCGCGCCCAGGCCGATCGCGGAAATCGTCAGGAAGATCGCGAACGCCAGCACCCGGCCACTGGTCGCCAGCACGGCAGCGCCTACGCCACGTCGAATGCCGTTGTTCAGCGCGCAGAAGTTGTTGGGCCCTGGCATCACCGAAATGAGCAGTGCAACGGGGGCGAAGAGTACGGCGTCCATCAGGGTCATGTGGGCAGGTCCGGGATGTGCGTTGGGCGTTACTTCAGGCGGCGTTCGACGCCTTTTTCCACGAGGATCTTTGCCGAAATCTCTTCCACCGAGAAATGAGTGGAGTTGATGAAGGCGATGTTTTCCCGACGAAACAGCGCCTCGACTTCGCGCACTTCGAACTCGCACTGGGCGAAGCTGGCGTAGCGGCTGTTCGGTTTGCGCTCATGGCGGATCGCGGTGAGCCGGTCGGGGTCGATGGTCAGGCCGAATAGCTTGTGCTTGAACTGCTTGAGCGCCGGCGGCAGTTGCAGACGCTCCATGTCTTCCTCGGTCAGCGGATAGTTGGCGGCGCGGATGCCGAACTGCATGGCCATATAAAGGCAGGTGGGGGTTTTGCCGCAGCGCGACACGCCGACGAGGATCAGATCGGCCTTGTCGTAATAGTGGGTTCGCGCGCCGTCGTCGTTGTCCAGGGCGAAGTTCACCGCCTCGATGCGCTCCATGTAGTTGGCGCTGTGGGCGATGGAATGGGATTTGCCTACCGAGTACGAGGAGCTGGCGATCAGCTCGTGTTCAAGGGGCGCAAGGAAGGTGGAAAAGATGTCGATCATGAATCCGTTGGATTTTGCCAGGATGTCACGGATTTCTTGGTTAACTATGGTGTCGAAGATGATCGGACGGGCGCCATCCCGATCTGCCGCATCGTTTATTTGCTGTACCATTGCGCGCGCTTTTTCGACGCTATCGATGTACGGTCTGGTGAGTTTGTGAAAGGTGATGTTCTCGAATTGCGCCAACAGACTCTGGCCGAGCGTTTCGGCAGTGATGCCGGTGCCATCGGAAATGAAGAAAGCGGTTCGTTTCATTGCGCTCAGGCCTTAAGGTAGGAACGATTCTTGGCTATCATGGCGCCCGGTTTCAGGGGCCTGCCGAAGGGCATTGTCACTTATTTCCATGGGGTGGGCCACAAGGCTGGAGCCGCGGAATCCGCCCCGCAGGAGCTTTTCAACTTTCAGTGGAGAGATCACCTTGGTCGAGTACGTAATTTCCCTCGATAAGCTCGGCAATCACGATGTCGAGCGGGTAGGGGGCAAAAACGCCTCCCTGGGCGAAATGATCAGCAACCTCGCCGGTGCCGGTGTATCGGTGCCTGGCGGTTTCGCCACCACGGCCCAGGCCTATCGCGACTTCCTCGATCTCAGCGGGCTCAACGATCGTATCCACGCCATCCTCGACTCACTGGATGTCGACGATGTCAACGAACTGGCCAAGGCCGGCGCGCAGATCCGTCAGTGGGTCATGGAAGCCGAGTTTCCCGAGCAGCTCAACGCCGATATCCGCACCGCCTTCGCCGAAATGGCCGGTGGCAACGAGAACATGGCGGTTGCCGTGCGCTCCTCGGCTACTGCAGAAGACCTGCCGGACGCCTCGTTCGCCGGCCAGCAGGAAACCTTCCTGAACATCCGCGGCGTCGAGAACGTGATCCGCGCAGCGAAAGAAGTCTTCGCCTCGCTGTTCAACGACCGCGCCATTGCCTACCGCATCCACCAGGGCTTCGACCACAAGCTGGTCGCGCTCTCGGCCGGCGTGCAGCGCATGGTTCGTTCTGAAACCGGCACCGCGGGCGTGATGTTCACCCTCGACACCGAATCCGGCTTCCGCGACGTGGTATTCATCACCGGCGCCTATGGCCTCGGCGAGACCGTCGTCCAGGGCGCGGTCAATCCCGACGAATTCTACGTCCACAAGCAGACCCTCGAAGCCGGTCGTCCCGCCATCCTGCGCCGCAACCTGGGCAGCAAGGCGATCAAGATGATCTACGGCGACGAAGCCAAGGCCGGCAAGTCGGTCAAGACCGTCGACGTCGATCGCGCCGATCGCGCGCGCTTCTGCCTCTCCGACGAGGAAGTCAGCAACCTGGCCCGCCAGGCGCTGATCATCGAGAAACACTACGGCCGCCCGATGGACATCGAGTGGGCGAAGGATGGCGACGACCAGCAGCTGTACATCGTCCAGGCCCGTCCGGAAACCGTTAAGAGCCGCGCCAGCGCCACCGTGATGGAGCGCTACCTGCTGAAGGAAAAAGGCAAGGTGCTGGTCGAAGGTCGCGCCATTGGCCAGCGCATCGGCGCCGGCCCGGTCAAGGTGATCAAGGACGTGTCGGAAATGGACAAGGTCCAGCCGGGCGACGTGCTGGTCTCCGACATGACCGATCCGGATTGGGAACCGGTGATGAAGCGCGCCAGCGCCATCGTCACCAACCGCGGCGGTCGCACCTGCCACGCGGCGATCATCGCCCGCGAGCTGGGTATTCCGGCGGTGGTCGGTTGCGGCAACGCCACCCACCTGCTGACCGACGGCCAGCGCGTCACCGTGTCCTGTGCCGAGGGCGACACCGGCTTCATCTTCGAGGGTGAACTGGGCTTCGATATCAAGAAGAACTCCGTGGACGCCATGCCAGATCTGCCGTTCAAGATCATGATGAACGTCGGCAACCCGGACCGCGCCTTCGACTTCGCTCAATTGCCGAACGCCGGTGTGGGCCTGGCCCGGCTGGAGTTCATCATCAACCGGATGATCGGCGTGCATCCCAAGGCGCTGCTGAACTTCGCCAGCCTGCCGGCGGACATCAAGGAAAGCGTCGAGAAGCGCATTGCTGGTTACGACGATCCGGTGAATTTCTACGTCGAGAAGCTGGTCGAGGGCGTCAGCACCCTGGCTGCCGCGTTCTGGCCGAAGAAAGTCATTGTTCGCCTGTCCGACTTCAAGTCCAACGAGTACGCCAACCTCATCGGCGGCAAGCTCTACGAACCGGAAGAAGAGAACCCGATGCTGGGCTTCCGTGGTGCTTCGCGCTACATCAGCGAGTCGTTCCGCGATTGCTTCGAGCTCGAATGCCGGGCGATGAAGAAGGTCCGTGAAGTCATGGGTCTGACCAACGTCGAGCTGATGGTGCCGTTCGTGCGCACTTTGGGCGAGGCGTCGCAGGTGATCGACCTGCTGGCCCATTACGGCCTCAAGCGTGGCGAGAACGGGCTCAAGGTCATCATGATGTGCGAGCTGCCGTCCAACGCGCTGATGGCCGACGAGTTCCTCGAGTTCTTCGACGGTTTCTCCATCGGTTCCAACGACATGACCCAGCTGACCCTGGGGCTGGACCGCGACTCCGGGATCATCGCGCACCTGTTCGATGAACGTAATCCGGCGGTCAAGAAGCTGCTCGCCAGCGCCATCGCTGCCTGCAACAAGGCCGGCAAGTACATCGGCATCTGCGGCCAGGGTCCTTCGGACCACCCGGACCTGGCGAAATGGCTGATGGAACAAGGCATCGAGAGCGTCTCGCTGAACCCGGACTCGGTGCTCGACACCTGGTTCTTCCTTGCCGAGGGCCAGCAGGCCTAAGGTTTCGTAACGATACGAAGAGGGCGGGTGCACACCCCGCCCTTTTTTGTGCACGAAGTAAAAGCACCATGCAAAGCAGTAGCGAACTGTTCCCCGTAGCGCTGATCAGCGCGGACCTGCGGGGCGACCTGACCGAAGATGTCTATCGCCTGAAACCCAACAACAGTCCCGACCAGAGCGTGGAACTGGCACTGACCCGGCTTGGCCTGCTGCGCGCCGGCACAGCGCGTGGCCTGCCGGTGATCCTGCTGCACGGCAGCTTCTCCAACCGGCGCTTCTGGTTTTCGCCCAAGGGCATCGGCCTGGGGGCCTATCTGGCGCGCGCCGGATTCGATGTGTGGATCGCCGAAATGCGCGGGCATGGGCTTTCGCCGCGCAATCTGACCTACGCGCGCAACCGCGTGGCGGATTACGCCCGTTACGACCTGCCGGCGATCGCCGACTTCGTCATCGAGCAAACCGGTCGCGTGCCTCACTGGCTGGGCCATTCGCTGGGGGGCATCAGCCTGGCGGCGGCGGTCGGTGGCGGCTATCTGGACGATGGGCGAGCCGCGACCCTGGCGCTGTTCGGCAGCCAGGTCAGCCAGTCGCACTGGGCACTGAAAATCCCGCCGGTGGAGTGGGTCGCCCGTTCGCTGCTCAGGCATTTCGGCGGCGTATCCGGCGCTCGCTCGATGCGCGGTCCTGAAGACGAACCCGCCGGGCTGCTGATCGAGAGTCTGCGCTGGCATGGCCTGTTCGGCCGCTTTGGCGAGAAGGGGCGCGACTGGCTGGCCGGCCTCGCCGAGGCGCGCATGCCGACGCTGATGGTAACGGCCGAGGGCGATCGCCAGGATCCGCCGTCGGCCTGCCAGGCGCTGCTGGAGCGTTTTGGCTCGGAAAACCGCGTCTACCTGTGCCTTGGGCCACAGACCGGTTTCAGCACGGCCTTCGGCCATGTGCAGATGCTGGTGAGCAAGGCGGCGCAGGAGGAGGTCTACCCGCTGGTCACGCACTGGCTGCAGCACCGGGCGTTGCCGGCGCGCCAGCCGTCTACAGTGGATACACCGCTGTCGCAGCGTTCCGTGTCCAGCAGTTAACCGTTAAAATATGACGCAACGGCGCTTCCCGGTCACGACCGCGAAGTTCGCCCGTCTCGTCGACGGAAAAGGCTGGGGTCAGGCGATGGCCCGACCAGCGCACTCCGGTCAACAATCCCAAGGAGGTTCACCATGCAATATGTCACTCCCGATCTGTGCGATGCCTATCCCGATCTGGTCCATGTGGTCGAACCCATGTTCGCCAATTTCGGCGGCCGCAATTCCTTCGGTGGCGAGATCGTCACGATCAAGTGCTTCGAAGACAACTCGCTGGTCAAGGAGCAGGTCGATCTGCCAGGCGTCGGCAAGGTGCTGGTGGTCGACGGTGGCGGCTCGCTGCGGCGTGCGCTGCTGGGCGACATGCTCGCCGAGAAGGCGGCCAAGAACGGCTGGGAAGGCCTGGTGATCTATGGCTGCGTCCGCGATGTCGATGTACTCGCCGAGACCTACCT
The DNA here is from genome assembly GCF_002364635.1 of Pseudomonas sp. UBA3153. NCBI lineage: Bacteria > Pseudomonadati > Pseudomonadota > Gammaproteobacteria > Pseudomonadales > Pseudomonadaceae > Pseudomonas > Pseudomonas sp. UBA3153. The sequence goes on along the minus strand of NZ_DEYR01000030.1, from coordinate 27,337 downwards.
CGGCATCCAGGCGCTGGCCAGCCATCCGATGAAGACCGACAAGCGGGGCATCGGCGATCTCAACGTCGTGGTCACCTTTGGCGGCGTCACCTTCCGCCCGGGCGAGTTCGTTTACGCGGACAACAACGGCATCATCGTTTCCTCCAAAGCGTTGCCCATGACGGAGTAAGACCTGGTGGTCGATGCAGTACCGGAGCTGGCGGCAAACGAAGACGAAACGACGCAGTACGGATTGATCCACGCGCTGATCCTGGACGGCAAGGGGCGCGCCCGCCCGATCGACTATGCGCAGTTGGAGGCCCTCCAGCTTGGCGACGAAGAAAGTGTCTGGCTGCACTGGCATCGCCACCATCCGCAGTCGCAGGCGTGGCTGCGCAATGACAGTGGCCTGAGCGATTTCGCCTGTGACCTCCTGCTCGAAGAGAACACCCGGCCGCGGCTGCTGCCGCTACCGGGCGACGAGCTGCTGGTGTTCCTGCGCGGGGTCAACCTGAACCCCGGAGCCGAACCGGAGGACATGGTTTCCCTGCGCATCTTCGCCGACTCCCGTCGGGTGATTTCCTTGCGCCTGCGCTCGCTGCGCTCCACCGATGAACTGTTGCAGCAATGGGCTGAGGGAAGAGGGCCGAAGGGGCCGTCCGAGGTCATCCTGCACCTGGCCGACGCCCTGACCGAAAAGGTCGATCAACTGATCGAGTCGTTGTCCGAAGAAGCCGATGCGATGGAGGAGTCGACCGCGGCAGGGGAAAGCTACACGGAGCAGGGGCGTGTCCTGCTGCTGCGCCGCCGCGCCGCGAGCCTGCGCCGCTTCCTGTCGCCGCAGCGGGAGATCTTCACCCAGCTCGCGCGCAACCATCTGCCCTGGTTCGCCAATGACGATGGCGACCACTGGAACGAGCTGAGCAACCGCCTGGTGCGTTATCTCGAGGAACTGGAGCTGATCCGCGAGCGCGGCCATCTGATCATCGAATCCGAACAGCGTCGCATGAGCGAGCGGATGAACCGCACCATGTACCTGCTGGCGATCATCACCTGCTTCTTCCTGCCGATGACTTTCCTCACCGGGCTGCTCGGTATCAACGTCGGCGGCATTCCCGGCGCGGACAGCCGCTACGGTTTCGTCGGCGCCTGCGCGCTGATGGCCGTTCTTGGCGTGTCGCAGTGGTGGATATTTCGTCGCCTGCGCTGGCTGTGATGTGACTCGGTAGCGCAACGTCGCGTCTAGCCGAGAGATCATCCGAGGTACGTATGCACGACCCTTTCGAAGAATCCCTGCGCGATATGCTCAAGGCCTCGTCGTCCTCACGCGATGACGATGCCTGCCTGGACCGCGTATTGAAGACCGCCAACCGCCAGGTTGGCGTCGGCGATCTGTTCAGCCTGGCGGGCCACTGGTTCGAGGCGCTGATGATCGCCCTCAACAGCGGCGCGGCGAACGTCTCGCCGCGTAGCCGCCGTTCCTCACCCGACCGCACCGATAAGGCTGATTGAAGATGGAATTCGACCCTTGGACACAGAGCCTCGTTAACGCCATGAGCACCATGTGGGGCTCGGTCGCGGCGTTCATCCCGCGGCTGTTCGGTGCGCTGGTGGTCGTGCTGCTTGGCTTCATCGTCGCCAAGCTGCTCGATACCCTGTTGTCGAAGCTGCTGGCGAAGATCGGCCTGGACCGCCTGATGGCCGGGACCGGCCTCACCAAGCTGCTCGGCCGCGCGGGTATCCAGGTGCCGGTATCGACGCTGATCGGCAAGATCGTCTACTGGTTCGTTTTGCTGGTGTTCCTGGTTTCGGCGGCGGAATCGCTGGGGCTCGAGCGGGTATCGGCAACGCTGGACGTGTTCGCCCTTTACCTGCCCAAGGTCTTTGGTGCGGCGCTGGTGCTGCTGTCCGGCGTACTGCTGGCGCAACTGGCCAGCAGCCTGGTGCGTGGCGCGGCCGAGGGTGTCGGTCTCGACTACGCCAATGGGCTGGGCCGGGTGGCGCAGGCGATGGTCATCATCATCAGCATCTCGGTGGCGATCGGCCAACTGGAAATCAAGACCGACCTGTTGAACAACGTGATCGCCATCGTGCTGATCTCGGTCGGTCTGGCCGTGGCGTTGGCGCTGGGGCTCGGCAGTCGCGACATCGCCAGCCAGATCATCGCCGGCATCTACGTGCGCGAACTGTATGAAGTCGGTCAGGACGTGCGCATCGGCGATATCGAAGGTCAGATCGAAGAGATAGGCACCGTGAAAACCACCTTGCTGGACGCCAATGGCGAACTGGTTTCCGTGGCCAACCGGATTCTCCTCGAGCAGCGGGTCAGTAGCCGCTAAGGGCGCAATCCCTGCTAATGTATGCCGCCGCCGGACGGTCCCCAGGGGACCGCGGAGGCTGCTATCGATCTGACTGTCGGCCCGACTTGTTTTGAACAAAACCCAATCTGCTCCCCAGCGCTACGACCCCCGCGAGCTAACCGATGAGGAATTGGTACAGCGCGCGCATGCCGAACTGTTCCATGTCACCCGTGCTTATGAGGAGCTGATGCGTCGTTATCAGCGCACCTTGTTCAATGTCTGCGCGCGCTATCTGGGTAACGATCGGGATGCCGACGATGTATGTCAGGAAGTGATGCTCAAAGTGCTCTACGGCCTGAAGAACTTCGAAGGCAAGTCGAAGTTCAAGACATGGCTTTATAGCATTACGTATAACGAATGCATCACCCAGTATCGCAAGGAGCGTCGTAAGCGGCGCCTGCTCGACGCCCTTAGTCTCGACCCGCTCGAAGAGGCCTCGGAGGAGAGGGCTCCGAAGGTTGAAGAGCGCGGAGGGCTTGACCGCTGGCTGATTCATGTCAACCCGATTGACCGAGAAATCCTGGTGTTGCGCTTCGTCGCGGAACTCGAGTTTCAGGAAATTGCCGACATCATGCATATGGGCCTGAGCGCGACAAAAATGCGCTACAAAAGGGCGCTGGATCGGCTTCGTGAAAAATTTTCGGGCATTTCCGAAACTTAGTGGGGCAATAAGCTCTCATATGGTCAGGCCCGCTCTGGTAAACTATTGCCAAGTTAGCGAGCATCGGCCTGCTGGCTTATTCATCACACTTGATGGGGATTTAAACGGATGAAACTCAAGAACACCTTAGGCGTTGTCATTGGCTCTCTGATAGCCGCGACTTCTGTTCACGCGCTGGCCCAGGGCCAAGGCGCTGTCGAGGTGGAAGCTTTCGGTAAGAAGTACTTCACCGACAGCTCTAAAGACGCTTCGAACGCCAAACTGTTTGGCGGTTCGGTCGGCTACTACCTGACCGACGACGTCGAGCTGGCTCTGTCCTACGGCGAGTACCACGATATTCGTGGCGATAGCGACACTGGCAGCAAGAACATCAAGGGCAACCTGGCTTCCCTCGATGCCATCTACAACTTCGGTACTCCGGGTGTAGGCCTGCGTCCGTACGTTTCCGCCGGCCTGGCTCACCAGAGCATCGGTCAGGCGACTCGCGGCGGTCGTGACCACAGCACCTTCGCCAACGTCGGTACCGGCGTGAAGTACTACTTCACCGAAAACTTCTTCGCTAAAGCCAGCGTCGATGGCATGTACAACATCGACCGCGGAGAAACCGAGTGGATGGCTGGCGTAGGCGTCGGCATGAACTTCGGTGGCGGTGCTCGCGAAGTCGCAGCGGTCGAGCCGGCTCCGGCTCCAGCCCCTACTCCGGTCGCCCAAGAGCCGGAACCGGCTCCTGAAGTGGTTCGCGTCGAGCTCGACGTGAAATTCGACTTCGACAAGGCCACCGTGAAGCAAGACAGCTACGGCGACATCAAGAACCTGGCTGACTTCATGAACCAGTACCCGCAGACCACCACGACCGTTGAAGGCCACACCGACTCCGTCGGCACCGACGCCTACAACCAGAAGCTCTCGGAACGTCGTGCTGCTGCCGTCAAAAACGTGCTGGTCAACCAGTACGGCGTAGCCGGCAACCGTGTTGACTCCGTCGGTTACGGCGAGTCGCGCCCGGTAGCTGACAACGCGACCGAAGCCGGCCGTGCCGTCAACCGTCGCGTAGAAGCCGAAGTGGAAGCCCAGGCCAAGTAAGCCTCGGGATTCTGTCGAACCGCTCCGGCGGTTCGGCAGGAGAAAAAAGCCCGCCTCGAAAGAAGCGGGCTTTTTTGCGTCTGTCGATCGGGAAACCGGTTGGTTTCGCTGCGAGCAAAGCAAGACGCCCCGGCGTTCGGGGCGTTTGCTCAGGATCGATCAGCCGCGATCGGTCAGGCCATCACTCTTCGATGTTGCCCATCGCGGTGGTGTTGAAACCACCGTCGACGTAGAGGATTTCACCGCTGATGCCCGAGGCCAGGTCGGAGCAGAGGAACGCGCCGGCGTTGCCCACTTCGTCGATGGTGACGTTGCGGCGCAGCGGGGTCTGTTTCTCGTTGGCCGCGAGCATCTTGCGGAAGCTCTTGATGCCGCTTGCCGCGAGCGTACGGATCGGACCGGCGGAGATGGCGTTGACGCGCGTGCCTTCCGGGCCGAGGCTGCCGGCCAGGTAGCGGACGCCGGCTTCCAGGCTCGCCTTGGCCATGCCCATCACGTTGTAGTTCGGCATGGTGCGCTCGGCGCCCAGGTAGGAGAGCGTCAGCAGGCTGCCGTTGCGGCCCTTCATCAGTTCGCGACCGGCCTTGGCCAGGGCGACGAAGCTGTAGGCGCTGATATCGTGGGCGATCTTGAAGCCTTCACGGGTGGTGACTTCGGTGAAGTCGCCGTCGAGCTGGTCGCCCGGGGCAAAACCTACCGAGTGGACGATGATGTCCAGGCCGTCCCATTTCTTGCCCAGCGCTTCGAAGACCGAGGCGATTTCCTCGTCGTTGGCGACGTCGCAGGGGAAGCACAGCTCAGGGTTGGAGCCCCAGCCGGCAGCGAACTCCTCGACGCGGCCCTTGAGCTTTTCATTCTGATACGTGAAGGCGAGTTCGGCGCCTTCGCGGTGCATGGCGGCGGCGATACCCGAGGCGATCGAGAGCTTGCTGGCGACACCAACAATCAGTACGCGCTTACCGGCGAGAAAACCCATGTGCTTATCCTCTTTCTTGGTTTGGCGACGGTTGCGGGGCCAGAAAGGCGGCCTCCAGCAACTGCCGTGTGTAAGGGTGCTGCGGGGCGGCGAAGACTGCATCCGCCGGGCCGCGTTCCACCACCTGACCCTGCTTGAGCACCATCAACTGATGACTCAGCGCCTTGACCACCGCCAGATCGTGGCTGATGAACAGGTAGGTCAGGTTGTACTTGGCCTGTAGCGATCGAAGCAACTCCACTACCTGACGTTGAACCGTCCGATCGAGCGCCGAAGTGGGCTCGTCGAGCAGGATCAGCGCCGGCTTCAGCACCAACGCGCGGGCAATGGCGATTCGCTGCCGTTGCCCGCCGGAAAACTCGTGGGGGTAGCGGTGCCGGGTTTCCGGGTCCAGACCTACCTCCTTGAGCGCGTCGATGATTGCCTGTTCCTGTTCAGCCTCGTTGCCCATGGCGTGAATCCGCAAGCCTTCGCCGACGATCTGCGCCACCGACATGCGGGGGCTGAGACTGCCGAACGGGTCCTGGAAGACCACCTGCATCTGCCGCCGCAGCGGGCGAACCTGCTGCTGGGTCAGCTGATCCAACGGCTGGCCCTGGAAACGAATCGAACCCTGGCTCGCGATCAGACGCAGGATCGCCAGACCCAGCGTCGACTTGCCCGAACCGCTTTCGCCGACGATCCCTAGTGTCTGGCCTTTCGGCAGACTGAAATCGACTCCGTCCACTGCCTTGATGTGATCGACGGTGCGCTGCAGCAGCCCTTTCTTGATCGGGAACCACACGCGCAGGTCTTGCACTTCCAGCAGCGGCGGCCCTGGCGGATTGGCGGCTGCCTCCCCACGGGGCTCGGCGCAGAGCAGTTCACGCGTATACGGATGCTCGGGCGTCTGGAACAGTTTTTCACACGACCCCTGTTCGACGATGCGTCCGCACTGCATGACACATACGCGATGCGCTATTTGCCGAACCAGGTTCAGATCGTGGCTGATCAGCAGCAACGCCATGCCCAGGCGCGCCTGCAATTCCTTGAGCAGGGTGAGGATCTTCAGCTGCACGGTGACGTCCAGCGCGGTGGTCGGCTCGTCGGCGATCAGCAGTTCCGGCTCGTTGGCCAGGGCCATGGCGATCATCACGCGCTGCCGTTGCCCGCCGGACAACTCGTGCGGATAGGCTTTCAGGCGCTTGTGCGGATCGACGATGCCGACCAGCTCGAGCAGCTCCAGCGTGCGCTTTGTCGCCGCCTTGCCGCGCAGGCCCTTGTGCAGGGTGAGCACCTCGTTGACCTGCTTCTCGATGCTGTGCAGCGGATTCAGCGAGGTCATCGGCTCCTGGAAGATCATCGCGATGCGGTTGCCGCGGATGTGCCGCAGACGTTGTTCGCTCTGGGCCAGCAGGTCCTGGCCGTCATAGAGGATCGAGCCAGCGGGGTGTTGGGCGAGCGGGTAGGGCAGCAGGCGCAGGATCGAGTGCGCGGTGACCGACTTGCCGGAGCCGCTTTCGCCGACCAGCGCCAGGGTCTCGCCCTTGCGGATGTCGAAGCTGACGTCCTCGACCACGCGCTGGCACTGGTTGCCGGCGACGAACTCGACGGCCAGGTCGCGCACTTCGACGAGGTTCTGGGGTGACGATATCTCGCTCATGAAGCGCTATTTCCTCGGATCGAATGCATCGCGCGCGGCCTCGCCGATGAACACCAGCAAGCTCAGCATCAGCGCCAGCACGGCGAATGCGCAGATACCTAGCCAGGGTGCCTGCAGGTTGGATTTGCCCTGCGCCACCAGTTCGCCCAGTGACGGCGAGCCGGCCGGCAGACCGAAGCCGAGGAAATCCAGGGCGGTGAGGGTGCCGATGGCGCCGGTGAGGATGAAGGGCATGAAGGTCATGGTGGAAACCATGGCGTTGGGCAGGATGTGACGGAACATGATCGCGCCGTTCTGCATCCCCAGCGCCCGCGCCGCGCGGACGTACTCGAGGTTGCGCCCGCGAAGGAACTCGGCGCGCACCACGTCCACCAGGCTCATCCAGGAAAACAGCAGCATGATGCCCAGCAGCCACCAGAAGTTCGGCTGAACGAAGCTGGCGAGGATGATCAGCAGATAGAGCACCGGTAGCCCGGACCAGACCTCCAGGAAGCGCTGCCCGAGCAGATCGACCCAGCCGCCGTAGAAGCCCTGCAGCGCACCGGCGAACACGCCGATGATCGAGCTGAGGATGGTCAGGGTCAGGGCGAACAGCACCGAGATGCGGAAGCCGTAGATGATCCGCGCCAGCACGTCGCGGCCCTGGTCGTCGGTGCCCAGCCAGTTGGCCGCGGAGGGCGGTGCCGGAGCGGGCACGGCGAGGTCGTAGTTGATCGCGGCATAGTCGAAGGGGATCGGCGGCCAGATCATCCAGCCGTCCTTTTCCTTGATCAGTTCACGGATGTAGCGGCTCTTGTAGTTGGCCTCCAGCGGGAATTCGCCGCCGAACGCGGTTTCCGGGTAACGCTTGGCCACCGGGAAATACCACTCGCCGTCGTAGCGCACCACCAGCGGTTTGTCGTTGGCGATCAGCTCGGCGCCCAGGCTCAGGCCGAAGAGGATGAGGAACAGCCAGAGTGACCACCAGCCACGCTTGTTGGCCTTGAAACGCTCGATGCGGCGACGGTTGAGAGGAGAAAACGTCATCTCATTTCTCCCGGCTTTCGAAGTCGATGCGCGGATCGACGAGGGTGTAGGTGATGTCGCCGATCAGCTTCACCAGCAGGCCCAGCAGGGTGAAGATGAACAGGCTGCCGAAGACCACCGGATAGTCGCGGTTGAGCGCGGACTCGAAGCTCAGCAGGCCGAGGCCGTCGAGGGAAAAGATCACCTCGATCATCAGCGAGCCGGTGAAGAACATGCCGATGAACGCCGACGGGAAGCCGGCGATGATCAGCAGCATGGCGTTGCGGAACACATGGCCGTAGAGCACGCCGGTGCGCGAAAGCCCCTTGGCCCGGGCGGTGACCACGTACTGCTTGTTGATCTCGTCGAGGAAGCTGTTCTTGGTCAGCAGGGTGAGGGTGGCGAAGTTGCCGATCACCAGCGCCGACACCGGAAGCGCCAGGTGCCAGAAATAGTCGAGGATCTTGCCGCCCCAGCTCAACTCGTCGAAGTTGTTGGAGGTCAGCCCGCGCAGCGGGAACCAGTCGTAGTAGCTGCCCCCGGCGAACACCACGATAAGCAGGATGGCGAAAAGGAACGCCGGAATCGCATAGCCGACGATGATCGCCGAGCTGGTCCAGACGTCGAACGCGCTGCCATGGCGGGTGGCCTTGGCGATGCCCAGCGGGATCGACACCAGGTACATGATCAGCGTGCTCCACAGCCCGAGCGAGATCGACACCGGCATCTTCTCGACGATCAGGTCAATGACCTTGGCGTTACGGAAGAAGCTCTCGCCAAAATCCAGCTGCGCGTAGTTCTTCAGCATGATCCAGAAGCGCTCCGGCGCCGACTTGTCGAAGCCGTACATCTTCTCGATCTCGGCGACCAGTTCGGGGTCGAGCCCCTGGCCGCCGCGGTAGTTCGAGTGCCCGCCGGAAACCTCCGCTCCGCCGCCGGAAATCCTCCCGGTGGCGCCGCCGGCAGCCGCGTCGAAGCCTTCGAGCTTGGCGATCATCTGCTCGACGGGCCCGCCGGGCGCGGCCTGGACGATGATGAAGTTGATCAGCAGGATGCCGAACAGCGTCGGCAGGATCAGCAGCAGGCGGCGAACTATGTAGGCGAGCATCTAGTGCGCTTCCTGCTCGGCCGGTACGCCGTCGGTTTCGGGCGTGACCGCATTTTCGCCCGGCTTCTGCCACCAGGTCATCATGCCGAAGTCGTACAGCGAGGTGGTTTCCGGATGTGCGAGGCGCGTCCAGTAGGCCACCCGCCAGGTGTCGACGTAGTAGTTCGGCACCACGTAATTGCCCCATTGCAGCACGCGGTCCAGCGCACGGCAGTGGAGGATCAGGCTCTTGCGCGAGTCGGCGCGGATCAGCCCCTCCACCAGCGTGTCGATGGCCGGGTCGCGCAGGCCGATGAAGTTGCGGCTGCCGGGGCTGTCGGCGCTGCGCGAATGCCAGAACTCCATCTGCTCGTTGCCCGGCGAATTGGACTGGCCCCAGGTGGCCGGGACCATGTCGAAGTCACGCGAACGCAGCCGGTTGATGTACTGCGAGACGTCGACCCGGCGGATCTGCAGGTCGATGCCCAGTTCGGCGAGGTTGCGCTTGAACGGCAGGATGATCCGCTCCAGGTTCGCCTGCGCGGTGAGGAACTCGAACGCCAGCGGCTTGCCGTCCGGGCCGACCATCTTGTCGTTCTCGATCTTGAAGCCGGCCTCGGTGAGCAACTGGTAGGCACGGCGCTTCTGGTCGCGAATGATTCCGCTGCCGTCGCTGACCGGGGGGGCGAAGACCTGGGTGAACACCTCGTCGGGAATCTTGCCGCGCAGGGGCTCGAGGATTTTCAGTTCGTCGGCGTCCGGCAGCGCCGTGGCGGCCATCTCCGAGTTCTCGAAGTAGCTCCGGGTGCGCTTGTAGGAGCCGAAGAACAACTGCTTGTTGGTCCACTCGAAGTCGAACAGCTGGGCGATCGCCTCGCGCACGCGGCGGTCCTGGAACACCGGCCGGCGGATGTTGAAGGCGAACGACTGCATGCCCGCCGGGTTATGGTTGACCAGGTTTTCCTGGACGATCTTGCCTGCGCGCAGGGCCGGGCTGTCGTAGCCCGTGGCCCAGTCCTTCGCCGAGTACTCCAGGTTGAAATCGAACTGGCCGGCCTTGAAGGCCTCCAGCGCCACCGAGGAGTCGCGGTAATAGTCGACGTTGATCGCGTCGAAGTTGTAGTAGCCGCGGTTCACCGGCAGGTCCTTGCCCCACCAGTCCTTGACCCGCTCGTAACGGATCGAACGCCCCGGATCGACCTTGGCGATGCGGTACGGGCCGCTGCCCAGTGGCGGTTCCAGGCTGCTCTTGGCGAAATCGCGGGTCGCCCACCAGTGCTTCGGCAGCACCTGAAGCTGGCCGAGGATCAGGGGCAGCTCGCGGTTGCCGGGGTGCTTGAAGTCGAAACGCACGCGCTGCTTGTCCTCGACGACCACCTTGTCGACGTCCGCGTAATAGTGGCGATACATCGGGTCGCCCTTGTCCACCAGCGTCTGGAAGGTGAACTCGACGTCCTCGGCGGTGACCGGCGTGCCGTCGTTGAAGCGTGCCTTGGGGTTCAGGTAGAAGCGCACGAAGCTGTTGTCCGGCGCCTTTTCGATCTTCTCCGCCAGCAACCCGTACTCGGTGAAGGGCTCGTCCGGGGAGTGGTAGGTGAGCGTGTCGTAGATCAGACCGAGCTGATCCGCCGAGTTGCCCTTGGGAATGAACGGGTTGAGGCTGTCGAAACCGTTCAATCCGGAGAGGCGGAGGATGCCGCCCTTGGGCGCGTCTGGGTTCACCCAGGCGAAGTGCTTGAAGTTCGCCGGGTACTTCGGCGCTTCGTCGTACAGCGTGATCGCGTGCTGGGGGCCGGCGCAGACGGTGCCGGCCAGCGCCAGCAGCAGCGCTCCGCAGCCGAATCGGCGAAGCGCGCTCAGGGTATTGCTCATCGGGAATTCTCCGTGGGCTTCAGCCACCAGGCGCGCAACCCGAGGGTGTAGGGCGGCGTGGTGACGAAGGCGAAGCGATTGCGGTACGCGATGCGATGATAATCGATGTACCAGTTCGGAATGCTGTAGTGCTGCCAGAGCAGGACCCGGTCAAGGGCGCGGGCGGCGGCCTGCTGCTGGGATTCGGTGCCGGCGGCGAGCAGGCTCTCGAGCAGCCCGTCGACCACCGTATTGGCGACGCCGGCGTAATTGCGGCCACCCTTGAGCGCCACCTGGCTGGAGTGGAAGTACTGCCACTGCTCCAGGCCGAGGCTGAGGGTCTGTGGCAGGGTCAGCAGGATCATGTCGTAGTCGTACTGGTCCAGGCGCTGCTTGTACTGCGCGCGGTCCACCGTGCGCAGACTGACGTCGATACCGATGCGGGCGAGGTTTTCGGCGTACGGCTGCAGAATGCGCTCCAGATTGGGATTGACCAGCAGGATCTCGAATCGAAGGGGCCTGCCGTCGGCATCCAGCAGGCGTTGCCCGGATAGCCGGTAACCGGCTCCGGCCAATAGACCGAGCGCACGGCGCAGGGTTTCCCGCGGGATGCCACGCCCGTCGGTGTGCGGAACATCGAACGGCTCCTCGAAGAGCTTCTCCGGCAACTGCGCGCGGTAACGCTCCAGCAGCTGGAGCTCGGCGTCGGTGGGCACGCCGGTGGCCGAGAAGGCGCTGTTGGGGTAGTAGCTCTCCGCGCGCCGGTAGGCGTCGTTGAACTGGGTGCGATTGGCCCACTCGAAGTCGAACATCAGGCCCACGGCCTCGCGCACGGCGATGTCGGCGAACGGCGCACGGCGACTGTTCATGAACAGCGCCTGGGTCTGGGTCGGGATCTTGTGCGGGATTTCCGCGCGCACCACCGCGCCCTGTTCCACGGCCGGAAAGCGATAACCGTTGGCCCAGTTCTTCGCCTGATGCTCGATGTAGATATCGAATTCACCGGCCTTGAACGCCTCGAAGGCGATATGGCTGTCGCGGTAGAACTCCACCTCGACGCGATCGAAGCTGTACTTGCCGCGGTTCACCGGTAGGTTCTCGCCCCACCAGTTGGCGACCCGCTCGAACACCAGCCGGCGCCCCGGAGAAACCCGGGTGATGCGATATGGCCCGCTGCCCAGCGGCGCTTCGTAGGTGGTGGCGGTGAAGTCTCGGTCCTTCCAGTAGTGCTGCGGCAGCACCGGCAACTCGCCCAGGCGCAGGATCAGCAGCGGGTTGCCCGCGCGCTTGAAGACGAAACGGATGCGCTGGCGTCCGAGAATGTCGACGCGCTCCACTTCCTGCAGGCTGGTGCGGTACTGCGGATGGCCCTTCTTGCGCAGCAAGCGGTAGGAAAACGCCACATCGTAGGCGGTTATCGGCACCCCGTCGTGGAAGCGCGCCTCCGGGCGCAGGTTGAACACCACCCAGCTGCGGTCCTCGTTGTACTCCACGCTAGAGGCGATCAGTCCGTAGCTGGACGCCGGCTCGTCGCCTGACGGGTCATAGTCGCCCGTGCCGGCAAGTAGCGTTTCGTTCAGCTCGCTGACCCCGTAATCGAGAAAGTCCGCGGTGCTCGACGGCGGGCTGCCCTTGAGGGTGTAGGGATTGAGGGTGTCGAAGGTGCCGGATGCCATCACCCGCAAGGTGCCGCCCTTGTGCGCGTGCGGATTCACCCAGTCGAAGTGGCTGAAGTCGGCCGGATACTTGAGCGTTCCGAACTGCGCATAGCCGTGGCTGACGCTGATCGCGGCGAAGGCCGGCGTGCAGGTCATGAGGCCGAAGAGCAGAGAGAGAAGAAAACGCATCAGGCGGGAAATCCGATCCAGGACGACGGCACGTGGAATGGGGATCGGTACAGTAGCAGCTTGCCTCCCTCGGCCGGAAGGCGCGGAGACCCGGCGCTCGCCAATCAGTTCGAGAGGCGCAGGGTCAGCGTCTGGCCGGGTTTGAGCGACTGGCCACTTTGCGGGTTCCAGCGCTTCAGGCTGTCGACTCCGACATTGAAGCGCTTGGCGATCTGGTGCAGCGAGTCGCCTTTCTTCACCTTGTAATAGGTTGCCTTCACCGGGCCGCCGGCGGACGCCAGTTGCAAGCCGCCGCCTTGCAGGGCGAGCGTCTGGCCCACCTTGAGGTCCTTGCCGGCGAGCTTGTTCCAGCGTTGCAGGTCCTTCACCTCGACCTTGTTGTCGCGAGCGATCTGCCAGAGGTTGTCACCGTCCTTGACCTGGTAGCTGCGCGCGCTGGCAGCAGGCGCGCTGGCCGCGACGTTGCCGAACAGCGGTACGTCGCCGGTCTGGCCGGGCTCCGCGGGAATGCTCAGCACCTGGCCGACGCTCAGGTGATTGCTGCTCAGCCGGTTGATGTCCTTGATCGTCGCCACCGTCAGCCGGTAGCGGTTGGCGATGCTGTGCAGGCTGTCGCCCGGACGAACCTTGTAATCCTGCCAGTCCACCGGTTCCTGGGCCTTCATCATCGACAGGTTGGCGGCCAGCAGCTCGGCTTTCTCGGTCGGCACCAGCAGCTGCTTCGGACCGTCGCGGGTGATGCCGCGCTTGAACGCCGGGTTGAGCAGCATCAGCTCGTCCGCGTCCAGGTCGGCCATGGCGGCGACCCGCGACAGGTCCATGTTCTGCTTGATCTCGACCGTCTCGAAATAGGGCTCGTTGGCAATCGGGCTGAGGTCCATCCCGTAGGCTTCCGGTGCCAGGACGATCTGCGACAGCGCCAGCAGCTTGGGCACGTACTCCTGGGTTTCCTTGGGCAGCGGCAGGTTCCAGTAGTCGGTCGGCAGGCCGAGTTTCTGGTTGCGCTCGATGGCCCGGCTGACGGTGCCTTCGCCCGCGTTGTAGGCGGCGAGGGCAAGCAGCCAGTCGCCGTTGAACATGTCCTGCAGCTTGCTCAGGTAATCCAGTGCGGCGTTGGTCGAGGCGGTGATGTCGCGGCGGCCGTCGTACCAGCTGGTTTGGCGCAGGTTGTAGTAGCGACCGGTGGCGGGGATGAACTGCCAGATGCCCACGGCGTTGGAACGCGACAGCGCCAGCGGGTTGTAGGCGCTCTCGATCATCGGCAACAGCGCCAGTTCGAGCGGCATGTTGCGCTCTTCCAGGCGTTCGACGACGTAGTGGATGTAGAGGCTGCCGCGCTCGCAGCTGCTTTCCAAGAATGAGGGATTGCTGACGAACCACAGGCGCTGGCGTTCGATGCGCGGGTTCAGGCCGATCTCGCCCTGCAGCGCATAACCGCTACGCATCCGCTCCCAGATGTCCTGCGGCGGCTGAGGCGCCGGCGTTTGGTTCAACCACTCGGTGCGCTGCTGAGGCATTCCGACGGCGGTGTCGGTGCTCCGCCCAAGCTGTTCAGGAGTCTGCTGTGCGAGGTTCTGGCAACCGCCGAGAATCAGAGCGAAGACCAGCGGGGACAGTCTCGAAAGGCGCGCCAAGGTGTCCGGGGCTGAGGTCTTGCGGTCGGTTGGCGGCATCGGGCGGGGTGCTTGTCCAGGCGAAAAGGTCGGGCGATTCTAGGAACCGCCCTCCGGGTGGTCAAGTTTTCACCAACCCCTCCGTCCGCATTCCAGACCTCAGAAACTGTTTTTCCAACTGCGCAGTGCGGCGAAGGATTCACACGAAGTGCGTGCTTGAGGGCCGCAGCGCTGGTCCAGCGTCTTTTCGACGCTGGCCTCGCCGCAACGCAGAAAAGGATTGGTCTGCCGCTCCAGACCGATCTGCGACGGCAGACTGATGCGTCCCTCCGCGCGCCATTGCGTGACCTGCGCCACGCGAGCGGCGATCTGCGGGTTCTCCGGTTCCACGGCTGCGGCGAAACGCAGGTTGCTCAGGGTGTACTCGTGGGCGCAGTAGACCTGGGTGGCGTCCGGCAGCGCGGCGAGCCTGTTCAGCGAATCGAACATCTGCCGGGGCGTTCCCTCGAACAGTCGACCGCAACCGGCGGCGAACAGGGTGTCGCCGCAGAACAGCCAGGGCAGGGCATCATCATGGAAGTAGGCGATGTGGCCGAGGGTATGACCGGGGACGTCGATCACCTCGAAGTCCAAGCCAAGCACTTGGATACGCTGGCCGTCGCCCAGCGCCTGATCGAGGGCCGGAATGCTCTCCTGCGACGGGCCGAAGACCCGCGCGCCGGTCTTCGCCTTGAGGGCGGCGACCCCGCCGACATGGTCGGCGTGGTGATGAGTGGTCAGAATCGCTTCCAGGGTCCAGCCGGCGTGAGCATCCAGCCAGGCTTGCACGGGGGCGGCGTCGCCCGGATCGACCACCGCGCAGCGGCGGCTTTGGTCGTCCTGCAACAGCCATATATAGTTGTCGGCGAAGGCGGGCAGGGCATCGATACGCAACATGGCTTGGCTCGCTATGCGGATTACAAAGTTGCATCTTAAGCAGGCCCAGGCCTCCTTGCAGGAGAATCGCATGACCGAAAACACCATCGCCCAGGCCGATCCGCAGTGGCAGGCGCTGATTGGCGCCGCCCGCGAGTGGTTCGAGGGCCCGTTCGGGCAGCAACTGCTGGTGGAAGAGCGCCGGGTGCTGGAGGAGGAACTGGCGCGCTACTTCGGCGGTTACCTGGTGCATTACGGTCCGCAGGCCGGACCGCTGCCGGCGGCGAAGCAGATCCAGCGCAGCGTCAGCCTGGGTGCACCGTTTCCCGGCGTGGAGATCGTCTGCGAGGAGCAGGCCTGGCCGCTGGGCGAGCACGCGGCCGACATCGTGGTGCTGCAGCACGGTCTGGACTTCTCGCTTTCGCCCCACGGCCTGCTGCGCGAAGCCGCGCGCAGCGTGCGCCCCGGCGGCCACCTGCTGATCGTCGGAATCAACCCGTGGAGCAGCTGGGGGATGCGTCACCTGTTCGCCCAGGACGCCTTTCGCCAGGCCCGCTGCATCGCCCCGACACGGGTCGGCGACTGGATGAACCTGCTCGGATTCGCGCTGGAGAAACGCCGCTTCGGGTGCTATCGTCCGCCGCTCGCTTCCAGCGCCTGGCAGAACCGCCTGGTTCGTCTGGAACGCTGGGGCGACCGCGGGCACATGCCGGGCCCCGGCTTCTATCTATTGGTGGCGCGCAAGCTGGTCGTCGGTTTGCGCCCCCTGCCGCAGACCCGCCGCGAACCCATGGGCAAGCTGCTGCCGATGCCGGTGGCGAAGGTCAGCCGGCGCGATTCCGAGCAATGAAATGACTGAACAGACCACGATCTATACCGATGGCGCCTGCAAGGGCAATCCCGGCCCCGGCGGCTGGGGCGCGTTGCTGGTGTACAAGGGCGTCGAGCGCGAGCTCTGGGGCGGCGAGCCCGATACCACCAACAATCGCATGGAACTCACCGCGGCGATCCGCGGCCTGGCCGAGCTCAAGCGTCCGTGCGACGTGTTGCTGGTGACCGACTCCGAATACGTCATGCGCGGCATCCAGGAATGGTTGCCGAACTGGAAGAAACGCGGCTGGAAGACCGCCGCCAAGCAGCCGGTGAAGAACGCCGATCTGTGGCAGCAGCTGGACGAGCAGGTCGCCCGGCACAACGTGAGTTGGCAGTGGGTGCGCGGCCACAACGGCCATCCCGGCAACGAGCATGCCGACATGCTGGCCAACCGCGGCGTCGTCTCGGCGAAACACAGAACCTCCGTCTGACAGGAAGCGCCATGCGTTCAGTTGTACTCGATACCGAAACCACCGGCATGCCGGTCACCGACGGCCACCGCATCATCGAGATCGGTTGCGTCGAAGTGATCGGACGCCGCCTGACCGGGCGGCATTTCCACGTGTATCTCCACCCCGATCGCGAGATCGACGAAGGCGCCATCGCGGTCCACGGCATCACCCTGGATTTCCTCGCCGACAAACCGCGCTTCAAGGATGTCGCCGACGACTTCTTCGAGTTCATCAAAGACGCGCAGTTGATCATCCACAACGCGGCGTTCGACATCGGCTTCATCAACAACGAATTCGCCCTGCTCGGGCAGCGTGAGCGCGCCGACATCAGCGAACACTGCTCGGTGCTCGACACCCTGGCCATGGCGCGGGAACGGCATCCCGGCCAGCGCAACAACCTCGATGCCCTGTGCAAGCGCTATGGCGTGGACAACTCCGGTCGCGACCTGCACGGCGCCTTGCTCGATGCCGAGATTCTCGCCGACGTCTACCTGACCATGACCGGCGGGCAGACCAACCTGTCCCTCGCCGGTGACGGCAGCGAAAGCGAAACCGGTGGCCGCGCCCATCCCATGCCGATCCGACGTCTGGGTGCCGATCGCGCGCTCACCCGGGTGATTCGTGCCAGCGAGGCCGAACTCGCCGCCCATGCGGCGCGGCTCGCGGTCATCGAGAAGTCCGCCGGCGCCCCGGCGCTCTGGACGCAGCTGGAGCAGGCGCCGGCCGAGGCGCTGAGCGAAGCCTGAAACGGCCGCGGCGAGTTATCGCCGCGCGACCTTTTCGTACAGCGGTCGCGGCCGGGGGTTCCTCCCGCCGGGGCGAGCCTCTACCCTGAGGCGACGGGCAGGGCGGACCTGCCGACCTCAGGGCGGTGACATGTACAAAGATCTGAAATTCCCCGTGCTCATCGTGCATCGCGACATCAAGGCCGACACGGTCGCCGGTGAACGCGTGCGCGGTATTGCCCAGGAACTGGCGCAGGACGGGTTCAGCATCCTTTCCACCGCCAGCTCGGCCGAAGGGCGCATCGTCGCGTCGACCCACCACGGCCTGGCCTGCATCCTGGTCGCCGCCGAGGGTGCCGGGGAGAACCAGCGCCTGCTGCAGGACGTCATCGAACTGATCCGCCTGGCCCGCGTGCGCGCCTCGCAACTGCCGATCTTCGCCCTCGGCGAGCAGGTCACCATCGAGAACGCGCCCGCCGAGGCAATGGCGGACCTGAATCACCTGCGCGGGCTGCTCTACCTGTTCGAGGACACCGTGCCGTTTCTCGCCCGGCAGGTCGCGCGGGCCGCGCGCAACTACCTCTCGGGGTTGCTGCCGCCGTTCTTCAAGGCGTTGGTCGAGCACACCGCGCAGTCCAACTACTCCTGGCACACGCCCGGCCATGGCGGTGGCGTGGCCTATCGCAAGAGCCCCGTGGGCCAGGCGTTCCACCAGTTCTTCGGCGAGAACACGTTGCGTTCGGACCTGTCCGTGTCGGTGCCCGAGCTCGGCTCGCTGCTCGACCACACCGGCCCGCTGGCCGAGGCCGAGGCCCGCGCCGCGCGCAATTTCGGCGCCGACCACACCTTCTTCGTGATCAACGGTACCTCGACGGCGAACAAGATCGTCTGGCACAGCATGGTCGGCCGTGACGACCTGGTGCTGGTCGACCGCAACTGCCACAAGTCGATCCTGCACTCCATCATCATGACCGGCGCGGTGCCGCTTTACCTGGTGCCGGAGCGCAACGAGCTGGGCATCATCGGGCCGATCCCGCTGTCCGAATTCAGCCGCGAGTCGATCCAGGCGAAGATCGACGCCAACCCGCTCACTCGCGGCCGGCCGCCGAAGGTCAAGCTCGCGGTGGTCACCAACTCCACCTACGACGGCCTCTGCTACAACGCCGAACTGATCAAGCAGACCCTCGGCGACAGCGTCGAAGTGCTGCATTTCGACGAAGCCTGGTACGCCTACGCCGCGTTCCACGAGTTCTACGCCTGCCGCTATGGCATGGGCACGCGGCGCCATGAACAGGCGCCGCTGGTGTTCACCACACATTCCACGCACAAGCTGCTGGCGGCTTTCAGCCAAGCGTCGATGATCCATGTGCAGGACGGCGGCGTGCGCCAGCTGGACCGCGACCGCTTCAACGAAGCCTTCATGATGCACATCTCCACCTCGCCCCAGTACAGCATCATCGCCTCGCTGGACGTGGCCTCGGCGATGATGGAAGGGCCGGCCGGGCGTTCGCTGATCCAGGAAACCTTCGACGAAGCGCTGAGCTTTCGCCGCGCCCTGGCCAATCTGCAGCAAAGCCTGGGCGAAGACGATTGGTGGTTCAGCATCTGGCAGCCGCCCCTGGCGGAGGGCGCCGACAGCGCCACCACGGCCGACTGGCTGCTGGCGCCGGACGCCGACTGGCATGGCTTCGGCGAGGTTGCCGAGGATTACGTACTGCTCGATCCGATCAAGGTCACCCTGACCACGCCGGGCCTCACCGCCGGCGGGCGCCTGGATGAGCGCGGGATTCCGGCCGCGGTGGTCAGCAAGTTCCTCTGGGAGCGCGGACTGGTGGTGGAGAAGACCGGCCTCTATTCGATGCTGGTGCTGTTCTCGATGGGCATCACCAAGGGCAAGTGGAGCACGCTGGTCACCGAGCTGCTGGAGTTCAAGCGCCATTACGATGCCAACGTGCCGCTCAGCGAAGCCTTGCCTTCGGTCGCGCGCCAGGGCGGCACGCGCTACGCCGGGCTGGGCCTGCGCGATCTCTGCGACGAGTTGCATGGCTGCTACCGGGAAAACCGTACCGCCAAGGCGCAGAAGCGCATGTACACGGTGCTGCCGGAACTGGCGATCAAGCCCGCGGATGCCTACGACAAGCTGGTGCGCGGCGACGTCGAAGTGGTGCCGATCGATCGGCTCGAAGGCCGTATCGCCGCGGTGATGCTGGTGCCGTATCCGCCGGGCATTCCGCTGATCATGCCGGGCGAGCGCTTCACCCCCGCGACCCGCGCGATCATCGACTACCTCGAGTTCGCCGGCACCTTCGACCGCAGCTTCCCCGGCTTCGATTCGGATGTGCACGGTTTGCAGCACGAGGATGGCGAGGCGGGGCGGGTCTACACCGTCGACTGCATCAAGGAATGACGTATCGGGCCGGCGGTGCCGACCTGGCAGGCGCGGCGGGATCGACTTTTGCGAGGCGCTTGTTGTTATAGTTGGCCGGCTACGCCGCCGCGCGCCTCGCCGCGCCCAACTGTCCGTTGTCGAGGATGACAGCCGTGTCCGACTACAAAGCCTTCCGCGTCGAAACCCAGGACAAGATCGCCCACGTGACGATCAACCGCGCGGAAAAAGTTAACGCGATGAACGCCGATTTCTGGACGGAAATCATCGACATCTTCCGCTGGATCGACGAGACCGACGACGTCCGCGTGGTGGTCGTATCCGGTGCCGGCAAGCACTTCTCATCGGGCATCGACCTGGCGATGCTGGCGTCGGTCGGCAGCGAGCTGGGCAAGGACGTCGGCCGCAACGCGCAGGTGCTGCGGCGCAAGATCCTGCAGCTGCAAGCCTCCTTCAACGCCGTGGACCAGTGCAGCAAGCCGGTGCTCGCGGCGATCCAGGGTTACTGCCTGGGAGGCGCCATCGACCTGATCAGCGCTTGCGACATGCGCTACTCGACCACCGATGCGCAGTTCTCCATCAAGGAGATCGACATGGGGATGGCCGCCGATGTCGGCACCCTGCAGCGCCTGCCGCGGATCATCGGCGACGGCATGATGCGCGAACTCGCCTTTACCGGGCGCAGCATCGATGGCGAGGAAGCGCGCCAGTTGGGCCTGGTCAACCGGACCTACGGCGACCAGCAGGCGTTGCTCGACGGGGTTTTCGCCATCGCCCGCGAGATCGCCGCGAAATCCCCGGTGGCCATTCGCGGCACCAAGGAAATGATCCGCTACATGCGCGATCACCGGGTCGACGACGGCCTGGAGTACATCGCGACCTGGAATGCCGCCATGTTGCAGTCGGCCGATCTACGCGTGGCCATGGCCGCGCAGATGACCAAGCAGAAAGCGGACTTCGCCGATTGAATTCGGTTTCGGACAGAGCGCCGGAGGCGCGATAGGCATGGCTGGAGCCACATCCCTCGGCTTGGTGCGCGACGAGCTGTTCGCCACCATGGAGGAGGCCGAGCAGAGCCTCGAGCAGTTCATCACCGAGCGCGAGAACGTCAGCCTGCTGCAACAGGCGATCGAAAGCCTGCAGCAGGTTCGCGGGACGCTCAAGCTGATCGAGCTCACCGGCGCTGAAATGCTCGCCCAGGAGATTCAGCAGCAGGCGACCGACATTCCCGCGGGCGCCAGCGAGGTGCGCGACATCCAGTTGGCTGCGCTCAGCACCGCACTCTTCGTGCTGCGCCGCTACCTGGAGAACCTGGATGCGCACCGCGAGGAAATGCCGGAAGTCCTGCTGCCGGCGATCAACGATCTGCGCAAGGCCGGCAACCAGCCGCCGCTGCCGGAGAGTTTCTTTTTCAGTGTCCGCCTCGACCAGCCGCGTCCGCTGCGCGATGGGACAACCGGCGAAACGGTCGACCTGGCGGCCGAGGGTCGCCGGCTGCGGCAGATGTATCAGGTCGGGTTGCTTGGTTTCATCCGCGAGCAGAGTTCGGCCTCCAGCCTGCGCCTGATGCTGCGCGCGCTGACGCGACTCGACGGGCTGCTCGGCGACGATCCGCGTTCGCGACTTTGCTGGATCGCTGCGGCCGCGATCGAAGCCCAGATTGACGGCCAGCTGTTGCCGCGCAAATCCCGCAAACAGCTGTTCGCCCGCATCGATCGCGAACTGCGCCAGTTGCTCGCCGCGCCCGATTACGAGGCGCCGCGCCTGTTGCTCAAGGAGATGCTCTACCTGGTCGCGCTGGCCGACACCCATGGTCCGCTGGCCGAACCGCTGCGCGAGATCTTCAGCCTCACCGCGCTGCCGTTCACCGACCACCTTCTCGAAGAGGAATACCAGCGCCTCACCGGCCCCGGCCAGGCGGTGATGCGATCGCTGTCTTCGGCGATCGGCGAGGAGCTCGCCAGCGTCAAGGACCTGCTCGACCTCATCGAGCGGGGCGCCGCCGACGAAGAGAGCCTGGGCAACCTGCACGCGCTGCTCGGCAAGTTGTCCAAGACCCTGGCGATGGTTGGCCTGACCTCCGCGGGCAACGCGCTGCAGACGCAACTGGCCGAGGTTTCTTCCTGGGTCGACCAGAATCCCGTTCCGGCCAATGCGCTGCATGGTCTGGCCGATGCGGTGTTGTACGTGGAAGGCATGGTTGCCAGTCTCGACCGCGGCGAGCGGCGCGAAGCCCGGCCACGAGCCGTTCCCGGGGCCGACGCGCAGTCCTTCGCCATTCACCAGCTCGCGGAAGCGCGCATCCTGGTGATCGACGAAGCGCAGGTGTGCCTCGCGCTGGCCAAGCGGGCGATCACCGCCTACCTGGAATCCGAAGGAGACAAGATGCATCTGCTCAACGTCCCTGGAACGCTGCAAACCGCCCGCGGTGGATTGTGGTTCCTCGATCAGCCGCGAGCGGCGGCGATGATCGGCGCCTGCGCCGACTACATCCAGCGGCAGATGCTCGAAGCACCCGCGCGACCGTCGGAACAGATGCTGGAAACCCTCGCGGATGCCCTCGCCAGTCTCGAGTACTACCTGGAAGCGGGCACGCTGCTGCCCGATGAGCATTCAGGGGTGCTCGACCTCGCCGCCGATAGCGTTCGCGCCCTCGGCATGCCGGTGGCTGCCTGATGGGTAGCCGCTGGTGTGCCGGGTTGGTGGATGCCGGAGTCCCCGGTGGATGGGCGCTGGCCGCATCGCCCGATGGCTTTCTCTCGGACGCCAACGGCGTGCTGTTCCCCCGTGAATGGCTGAAGCGCCAGGAGCTGGCCAGGTTCGATGAGCACGGGATCGGTCAGTTCGACGGGCAACCCGTGTTCCTGCTGCAGGCGGACCAGCCGTTCGAGCTGCCTGGCGCGCACTGGCAGGGCTTGCGCCAGCTCATGATGCAAAGCGATGCCGAGCAGTTCCAGATGCTTGCCTACGCCAGCCAGATCGGCACCTGGGCCAGCCAGCACCGTTTCTGCGGTCGGTGTGGTGCGCGGATGCAGCGGCACGCCGGCGAGCGCGCGATGCATTGCGTGGAGTGCGGGTTGCACCAGTACCCACGGATTTCGCCCAGCATGATCGTGCTGGTCACCCGAGGGGATGAGGTCCTGCTGGCACGCTCGCCACGCTTCGTCAGTGGTGTCTACAGCACGCTGGCAGGTTTCGTCGAGCCGGGCGAGACGGTGGAGCAGTGCGTGGTGCGCGAAGTGCGCGAGGAAGTTGCGGTGGAGGTACGTAACCTGCAGTACCTCGGCAGCCAGAGCTGGCCGTTCCCGCATTCGCTGATGCTCGGCTTTCATGCCGAGTACGCCGGTGGCGACATCGTCCCGCAACCTGGCGAGATCGAGGATGCGCAGTGGTTCAACCTGAACGACCTGCCACCGCTGCCCAACGCGAAGTCCATCGCGCGGTATCTGATCGATCTCTATGCGGCTCGCCGCTCAGGCGGCGCCGATCCAGTGCTGCCAGACTAGCCGCGCCGTCAACGCCAGCACCACAAGGATGAACACCGGGCGGATGAATCGGGCGCCGCCCTTGATAGCGGTGCGCGCCCCGATGAACGCGCCGAGCATCAACGCCAGGCCCATGCCGAGCCCGAGCGCCCAGGCCACCTGACCGGAACAGATGAACACCGCGAGCGCCGTGGCGTTGCTCACGAAGTTCATGCTGCGCGCCACGCCGCTGGCACGCAGCAGGTCGAGCGGGTACATCAGCAGGCTGCTGACCGTCCAGAATGCCCCGGTCCCCGGGCCGGCCACGCCATCGTAGAACCCCAGCCCAAGGCCTTGCGGCCATTGCCGTCCCTTGGCGATGGGCGCTGCGCTGCCCTCAAGGGCACCCTCCGGCACCTTGCCGAACAACAGGTACAGCCCGCAGCCGAACACGATCAGCGGAAGCAGTTGATTGAGCCAGCGTGCCGGCACCCAATGGGCGACGATCGCGCCGATCAGCGCGCCGATTGCCGTTGCAAGCAGCGCAATTCGCCATTCCCCCGGATCGAATAGCTTGCGCCGGTAGAAGGTGAAACCGGCCATTCCCGAACCGAAGGTGGCGCACAGCTTGTTGGTGCCCAGGACCAAATGGGGCGGCAGGCCGACGGTGAGCAGCGCCGGCATCGTCAGCAGCCCACCGCCGCCGGCGATCGCATCGATGAATCCGGCGAGGAAGGCGACCAGGGCAAGGATGACCAGGGTGCCGGGATCTACGGCGAGTTCGAAGGGAAATGGCATGGCGTCGAGGTCGGCCGAGTGGCGAAAACAGGCGCGCATGATGCCGCTATTCGACAGGAGAAGGAATCGGCCGCGGCGTATCGCCCGCGTCCGGCTCCCACGCCGGCACTTTGCTTCCGCCGGCGTTGACTAACGCAGGAGTCGAATGTCGTTTACTAGGGAAACTCATGAACAAACCGAACCTGGAACAGAAGGTCTTCCTGGCGCTGCTTTTGGTGGTTTCGCTGGCATTCGCCTGGATCCTGCTGCCGTTCTACGGCGCCGTGTTCTGGGCGGTGATTCTCGCCATCCTCTTCGGCCCGTTGCAGCGGCGCCTGCTCAAGCGCTTCGGCGGGCGACGCAACCTGACGACGCTGACCACGTTGCTGGTGAGCCTGCTGGTGGCGGTGCTGCCGGTGATCATCATCACCGCGCTGCTGGTGCAGGAGGGCGCCACGCTCTACCAGCGGATCGAAAGCGGCGACCTGAACGTCGGTGCCTATGTGGAACAATTCCGCGCGATGCTGCCGCATTTCGTTCAGAACCAGCTGGACCGCTTCGGCCTCAACGACCTCGGCAGCCTGCGTGATCGTCTTTCCAGCGGGGCACTCGCCGGCAGCCAGTTCCTCGCGACCAAGGCCTTCAGTTTCGGCCAGGGCACATTCGAGTTCGTCGTGGGCTTCTTCGTGATGCTCTACCTGCTGTACTTCTTCCTGCGCGATGGCCCGGAGCTGGTTGCCCGCATCCGCCAGGCGATTCCGCTGAGCCAGAACCAGAAGCGCAAGCTGTTCAGCAAATTCACCCGGGTGGCGCGTGCGACGGTGAAGGGCAATATCGTCGTGGCGGCCACCCAGGGTGCGCTGGGCGGATTGATCTTCTGGTTCCTCGACATTCCCAGCCCGCTGCTGTGGGGCGTGCTGATGGCGTTCCTATCGCTGTTGCCGGCGGTAGGGGCGGGCATCATCTGGACACCGGTGGCGATCTATTACCTGCTCAACGATCAGGTGACCCAGGGCGTGCTGCTGACCCTCTACGGCATCTTCGTCATCGGCCTGGTGGACAACATCCTGCGCCCGATCCTGGTCGGCAAGGACACCAAGATGCCGGACTACGTGGTGCTGGTGTCGACGCTGGGCGGACTGTCGCTGTTCGGGCTCAACGGTTTCGTCGTAGGCCCGCTGATCGCGGCGCTGTTCATGTCGGCATGGGGGCTGTTCACCGGGCCAGCCAGCGCGCCGTCGCCGCTGAGCGCCGAAATGCCCGTAGTGCCACCCACGGAGCGACCCGGCTAGTGTCAGTTCCGGGCGATGCCGTGGCGTAGCAGTTTGCGATACAGCGTGTTACGGCTGATGCCCAGGGCCTGGGCGCTGCGAGTCATGTGCCAGTGCTCTCCGTCGAGGGTGGCGAGCAGTACTTCACGCTCGGCTTCGGCCAGCGGGGCGGTGCTGGGCAGCGGTGCGACGGACATTTCCGGTTGCACCGCGCGCAGATCCTCCAGTTCGATGCGTCCGTTCTCGGATAGCGCCACCAGCGCACGCAGCAGGGTGCGCAATTGGCGCACATTGCCCGGCCAGGGCTGTACGAGCAGCGCCTGGAGGGCGTCCGGAGCCAGCTGTAGTGGTTCGCCGGCGGTTTCTTCGCTCAGCAACTGTTCGATCAGTTCGGCCTTGTCGCTGCGCTCACGCAGCGGTGGCAAGCTGATCTGCAGGCCGGCGAGCCGGTAGTAGAGGTCTTCGCGAAACTTCCCCTCGGCGATCATCGCCGGCAAATCGCGGTGGCTCGCACTGACCAGCCTCACGTCCAGCGGCAATGCCTGCGATGCGCCGAGCGGCTGGACCTGGCGGGACTCGAGCACGCGCAGCAGGCGGGTCTGCATGGCCAGCGGCATGTCGCCGATTTCGTCGAGAAAGAGGATGCCCCCGTTGGCCTGCAGGAGCTTGCCGGTCATGCCGTCCTTGTGCGCACCGGTGAAGCTGCCGCCGCGGTAGCCGAACAGCTCGCTCTCGATCAGGCTTTCCGGAATCGCCGCGCAATTAATTGCCACGAACGGCTTGCCGGCGCGCGAACCGTTGCGATGCAACGCGGCGGCGAAGGCATCCTTGCCGGTGCCGGTTTCACCGTGCAGCAGCACCGGTACGTCGCGCTCCAGCACGCGGCTGGCACGTCCGAAGGCTTCACGCAGGCGCGGATCGGCCAGGCAGGGGGCAGCCGCGCCTGATGGAGCCTGGCTGCTTCCTCTGGACGGCCTCGTCGTCGGTGCGGGGCGGGCGAGCTGGCCATGCAGCAAACGTCCATCGCGCGTGCGCAACGCCAGGCAGCCACCGGCGTCGCCGGGTAATGGGTCAAGCAGGCGCTCGACGGACAGCTCGAAGAGATGTTCCAGGGGACGGCCGAGCAGCGCTTCCCGCGTTTCGCCCAACAGGCTCAGCGCCGCTTCGTTGAGCGCCTCGATGTGGCCACGTTCGTCGAAGGCCAGCAGGCCCTCACTGAGCATGCCCAGATACTCGGGCCGCGCATGCAGGCGCAGCAGGCGTCGGCCGTTGCAGGTCTGCACGAAGTAGGCGCCTTCGATCAGCTTGGCGGACAGGCTGGTCAGCGCCATGGTCTGATAGTTGTTGCGCCTGGTCGGCTCGTCGCGGCAGGTGGAAACGTTGAGCACCGCAAGCGGCTCGCCATATGGGTCGAGGATCAGGCTAGCGGAGCAGGTGAGACCGGTATGGCGTCCGTGGAAGTGTGCTTCGCGACGGATCGTCAGCGGCTGGCGCTCCACCAGGCAGGTGCCGACACCGTTGGTGCCTTCGGTCGCCTCGTCCCACACCGCGCCCAGCCATAGGCCTGCGCGTTGGAAGTCGTCGCGCTCGGCGTCCCGGGCCAGGCTATCTATGACCACGCCCTGGGTGTCGGTCAGAAGGATCGCGTGGTCGCTGCCGCCCAGTTGCTGATGCAGGCTGTTCATCTGCCAGCGGGCGATGGCAATGATCCGCTGCAGACGTTCGCGGCATTCGTTCAGCCGCGGACGTTCCATCACGTAAGGCGCGTGCAGGCGGGAAGGATCGAGGTGGTGCTGCTCCAGGCAGCGCCGCCAGGAACGCGCGATGGCCGGGTCGCTGGCTGGCCCCTGGATGGGTGGCAGGCCTTCACCAAAGCGCAGGACCTGCTGCGCGTGCTGATGGATCGTGTTCATTCTTGTTGTTCTCCGAAGCGGTGCCGCAGCGGGTGCCGGCCCAGCATAGGACAAAATGTCGCTCCAGGCATACAGGTCATCGGCGGTACGAGGTGTCACTGGGGGTGTCTCGTATCTGGTACATCGAGGGTGCCCAGGCTCCAATGCGTTAGGCTGCAGGCCGCGCCAGCCGGGGCCTTGCCTCTTCTGGCCTCGCTCTTGCTCATGTTCTTGCGGGTTCCGCCCATGACAACAACAAGATCAGGAGAACACCCATGCGTTACGCAGTCCCCAACACCCCTGGCGCCGTCGTTACCCTCAAACCGCGCTACGGCAACTACATCGGTGGCGAGTTCGTGCCGCCGGTGGAGGGCCAGTACTTCACCAACACCTCGCCGGTGAACGGCTCGGTGATCGGCGAGTTCCCTCGTTCCTCGGCCGCCGACATCGACAAGGGGCTGGACGCCGCGCACGCCGC
>NZ_DEYR01000029.1:0-53313 GCF_002364635.1 Pseudomonas sp. UBA3153 | reverse complement strand
GGCGCTGTCCAGGCGCTCGTCGAGATCGAGCAGTTCCTCCGCCTGCACCAGCCCCAGGTGGCGGCTGGGCAGCTCGATGCCGACGGCGCGCGGCAAGGCGCCGTACCAGCGCCGCGTGGCGGGCAGGCTGGCGCGCAGCAGCTCGGCATGACGCGCGCTGCCGACGCGGTTGGCGAGCACGCCGGAGAACGGCAGGTCGGCCCGGAAGGTGGCCAGGCCGTGGGCGACGGCGGCGAAGGTCTGCGCCATCGCCGCGGCATCGATC
Source organism: Pseudomonas sp. UBA3153 (assembly GCF_002364635.1). Lineage (NCBI taxonomy): Bacteria > Pseudomonadati > Pseudomonadota > Gammaproteobacteria > Pseudomonadales > Pseudomonadaceae > Pseudomonas > Pseudomonas sp. UBA3153. The sequence goes on along the minus strand of NZ_DEYR01000029.1, from coordinate 53,048 downwards.
ACCGCCAGCACCGGAAGGCCGAAGGTGCGCGCCAGGTCGGCGGCGGACGGCGTACCGTCGAACAAGCCCATCACGCCCTCGACGAGGATCAGGTCGGCTTCCTGCGCGGCCTGCCACAGCTGCCGGCGGCACTCCGCCTCGCCGACCATCCACAGGTCCAACTGGTAGACCGGCTGGCCGCTGGCCCGCTCGAGGATCATCGGATCGAGGAAATCCGGGCCGCACTTGAACACCCGCACGCGCCGTCCCTGGCGCGCATGCAGGCGCGCCAGGGCGGCGGTGACGGTGGTCTTGCCCTGCCCGGAGGCGGGCGCGGCGATCAGCAGGGCGGGACACGGGCGGGTTTCGCTCACGGGCGGGGACTCCACGTCGAGGGCGCACGAGGCGTCGGGGCGGGATCGCGATGGCCGCTCATCATCACCGTCCTAGAGCGCCTGGTAGCGCACCGCGAGGTATACCGCCTGCCCCGGCTGGTTGTAGGTGGCGGCCGTCTCGTACTCGGCGCCGAGCAGGTTGGTGACCTTCGCCTGCAAGCGCCACTCCGGGTTCAGCCAGTACTCGCCGCGCAGATCGACGGTGGCGAAGCCGTGCAGGTCGGTGGTGTTGGCCGCGTTGTCCCAGCGGCGCCCCTCGGCATGCAGCGACGCGCCGGCGCCGAAGCGACCGAAGCGGCGATCCAGGTCCAGGTTGAACAGTTGCTCGGCGCGGCGCGGCAGCAGGTCGCCCTGATTGGCGCGGTCGGAACGGTTCTGCGGGTCCTGGAAGGTGGCGTTGGTCGACCAGTCCCAGCCGCGCCAGTCGCCGGCCAGGCTGAGTTCCACGCCGCGGATCACCGCTTCGTCGATGTTGTAGGCGCGCAGCCCGTTGCCGGCGTTGAAGTAGGCGATGAGGTTGTCGATCTCGTCGTAGAAGGCGTTCACCGACCAGGTGCCCCAGGCGTGTTGCCCTTCCAGGCCGAATTCGAGGTTGCGCGATTTCTCCGCATCGAGGTCCGGGTTGCCGTTCACCGGGTGATAGAACTGGTTGAAGGTCGGCGCCTTGAACGCGGTGCCGTAGCTGCTGGTGAAGCGCAGCGCATCGCTCAGCGCGAACGCCCAACCGAGGTTGCCGGTGGTGTGGTTGCCGAATTGCTCGTTGCGGTCGCGGCGCAGGCTGAGCTGCCACTCGTTGCGCCCGAAGCTGGCCAGGTACTGGCCGAACAGCCCGTCGTTGTCGCGCGAATCCTCGCGGAAGGCGGTGGTGCCGTTCACCTCGTCGTGCAGGTGGTCGTAGCCGAGCGAGAGCAGTTGGCCGCTGGCGACGCTGAAGTCGTTCTGCCAGCTGAAGCTGTCGCGGCGGGTGTCGATGCGGGTGTTGAAGGTGGAGCCGGAGTAGGTGTCGTTCTTGTCCTCGCTGCGGCCGGCCTGCAGGGTCATCAGCCACGGCTCCAGGGGACGATAGCGGGCGCGGACGCCGGCGACCTTCTGCACGCCGTCGGCGTTGGCGCGGGTGCCGGAATCGTAGTCGTTGTGCGAGTTCGACTGCAGCAGGTTGCCGTCCAGCTCCAGGCCGTTGGCGAAGCGATAGCCCCCGCTGAAGCTGCCGGCCAGTTCGCGGTAACCGTCGGCGTCGGGCTCGTAGCCGGCCGTGGCGGAGCGCGCGCTGATGCCGTCGGTGGCGTTGCTGCTGACGCCCAGGTTGTACCAGCCGTCGCGATCGCCACCGGAAACGCCGGCGCTGCCGCTGTAGCTGTCGTGGGTCCCGTAGCCGGCGGAAAGGAATGGCTTGGCGTCGCCGTCCGCATTGCCTTTGCGGGTGAAGATCTGGATCACCCCGCCGATGGCGTCCGAGCCATACAGCCCCGAACGCGGGCCGCGAACCACCTCGATGCGCTCGATCAGCTCGACCGGCAGGTTCTGGAAGGCGACATCACCGGTGGTCGCCGAACCGACGCGGACGCCGTCGATCAGCACCAGCACATGGTTGGAGTTGCTGCCGCGCAGGCTGACCGAGGTGCTCTTGCCGGGGCCGCCATTGTTCACCAGGCTGACGCCGGGCACGCGACGCAGCAGTTCGGGCACCGAGGTGGCCTGGCTGCGCTCGATCTGCTCGCGGTCGATCACCGTGGTCGCCGCGATGCCCTCCTGCGAGGTGCGCGTGGCGGTGCTGACCTGCTCGTCGAGCAACAGGGGCTGTTCGGCCGCTACGGCCAGGGAAAGCGAGGAAAAGCCCAGCAGCGAAAATGCCGCGGGCCTGAGGAAAGGCTTGCGTTTCAAGGAATGGTCTCCGCCGTGCCACCCGCACGACATAAGCAGGGAAAGGCAGCGGAGAGCAGCGACGCAGCGGCCAGGACAACGGCAGATACGCCCAGCAACGCCCTCCGCGATGCCGTGAACTGCGACAGGCCGGTCTCCGGGCTTGCGAGAGGAACCTTCGGGTTCCGGCGAACGCACCTTCCCATGCAGAGCACAGTGGTTAACGCGGTCGCACGACTCGCCTACCGTTGCGGGGGCAGCGCCGGAATGGTCCTTCTCGGGGTTCGAGGCAGGACGCACCGGCTTCCCTGTTTCACCCCGCCGACGTCGGTCGGAGGGGCACCTGAAGCAAGCCGCGAAGGGTAGAGGCTGGGCCGGAACGCGTCAATCGCCGGCACCCGGGAGCGCCCGACCGGCGTGTTCGGCGACCGGGATTTCGCTTCGGGAGGGACTTTTTCCGCAGCGAGCCTATCGAAACCTCTGTTACATCCCCCGAACGAGGCCAAGGCAGGTACTGTTTCGCCCATGACGACGATCCTACAAATCTCCGACACCCACTTCGGCACCGAGCGGCCGGAAGTGGTGACCGCGCTAGAAGACCACGTGCGCGAACACGGCGCCGACCTGCTGATTCTTTCCGGCGACATCACCCAGCGGGCCCGCCCCGAGCAGTTCGCCGCCGCGCAGGCCTTCGTCCAGCGCCTGGAACGCCACGGTATCCCCGACACGCTGGTGATTCCCGGCAATCACGACATCCCGCTGTACAACGTCATCGAACGCTTCCTCAGGCCGTACGCCAATTACCGGCGACATTTCGGCCGGGAGCTGGAACCGGTGTTCGAGAATGACGAACTGCTGGTGATCGGGCTCAACACCACCGCGCCACGTCGCCACAAGGACGGCCTGGTGACCACGGAGCAGGTGCGCCGCGTCTGCCAGCACCTGCGCACCTCGGCCCCCGGCAAGCTGCGCATGGTGGTGGCGCACCAGCCGTTCGGCGCGATGGTCAGCAGCGACTTGAGCAACCTGCAGCATGGCGCCTCCCACGCGCTCAGCCGCTGGGCCGAGGCCGGGCTCGACCTGGTGCTGGGCGGGCACATTCACCTGCCCTACGTGCTGCCCCTGAGCAAGCAGTATCCGCAGCTGTCGCGGGAGATCTGGATGGTGCAGGCCGGGACCACACTCTCGTCACGGGTGCGCGGGACTTCGCCGAACTCCTTCAACAAGCTGCGCGTCGGCAAGGCCGGCAGCAAGCAGGCGTGCGTGGAGCGCTGGGACTGGCTCGATGGCCGCTTCGTCCTCGGCTCGCACTTCGATCTGGAATGGCCGGTGCCCGGCGCCGCACGGCAGGCGTAAGCACGGGCACGGCGTAGAGGGTTGGCTCAGGGGTTGCGTGCGAGGTGATCGCCGTCGAGGACACGCTTGGCGCTCAGGTAGCTGCGCTGCCAGTAGGCATCGGCCAGCCTGTCCAGGCGAACCGTGCCGCCGCTGGACGGCGCATGCACGAAGCGCCCCTCGCCCACGTAGATGCCGGCATGGCTGACGGTGCGTCCGCCACTAGTGGCGAAGAACAGCAGATCGCCCGGCTGCAAGGCAGCGCGTGACACGCTGGGCGCGCGCAGGTTGACCAGTTCTCCGGTAGAGCGCGGCAGCTTGATGCCGGCGGCGTCGCGATAGACGAAGCCGATCAGTCCGCTGCAGTCGAAGCCGCTGTCCGGCGTATTGCCACCGTAGCGATAGGGCGTGCCGACGAGGCCGAGCGCGCGGAATAGCACGTCATCCGACGAGGGCGAGAACTGTGCGGTGGGATCGACGAATACCGGCTGGGGAGCCGAGGGCGGCGGGCTGCTGGCGCAGGCACCCAGTAGAGCGGCGACGAATATGAGCGAGAGACGAGCCGGACAGGCCATGACGGGCGATCCTTATCCTGAGTGCGGCTACTCTGCCGACAGCCCGGCCCGGACGCAAGCCCGGGCCGCGCAAGGGATCAGGGGCGGTAGCTGCTCTTCGCCAGGGAAGTCTGGGCGACCAGTACGCGCTTGCCTTCCATGAAGCTGGAACGCCAGTAGCGATCGTCCAGGCTGTCGACCCGAACCCCACCGCTGCGGCGGCTGGAGGAATGGATGAACTGGTCGTCGCCGATGTAGATGCCGGCGTGGGACACGCGGCCACGGCCACGGTTGTTGAAGAGGATGATGTCGCCCGGCTTGAGGTCGTTGCGCGCCACCAGCGGCGCGTCCAGGTTGATCAGCTCGCGGGTCGAGCGCGGCAGTTGAATGCCCGCCTCTTCGCGGAACAGGAAGCCAACGAAGCCGCTGCAATCGAAGCCGGTTTTTTCGCTCAGGCCACCGAAGCGGTAAGGCGTGCCGACCAGTTGGAAGCCGCGCTCGAGGATGCTGTCGGCGAGGTCGGGCAGCTTGTAGGACTTGTCCGAGCTGAAGTGCGCGGGTTGCTCGGCAACCTCGTCGCGGGCTTCGTCGTCAGCGTCGACATCGACGTTGGCGAAAATGGATTCGGCAGCGGTGGAGCTGCGGCTGTGAACCGGCAGGGACTGGTTCGACTCGGTTTGCAGCGAAGTTGAAGAGGTGGTGGCGCAACCGGTGACTACGAGTAACAGAGCCAAAGGCACGAGGGGTGCGAAGCGCTTAAGCATGGGCACGGCCGTGTCGGAAAGTTGAAGACGGCCGGACTATGCCTTCTGGACAACCCATTTGCAAATTTTATGGAACCAAATGTGACGTCAGAGTTTCGACGAAACATCTAACCGCGCCTGAACCTTCCCGTCGCCCGCGAAGCGTCAGTTTTCGTCGAGATGGGATACAACGCCGCCGTGATGGGGCTGGCGACATGCGCCATTTTTGTGACGCTAAATCGTTCGCTGGTGGAATCACGTTTTTTGGGGCGACGAACGGTGCGGCAATCTGTCCCGGCGATCAGTGATTGGTGGTGTGCGCCAGCATTACCGACAGCTGACACAACGGCCGACCGCTCTCTTCGCGCCAGGCATTGAATGCGGCCTGCACCGCGGCAAGGTCCTTTTGGCTGGTCGGCGCCTTGTCGATCACGTCCTGAGCCTTGAGGGCGGCGACCATGTCGTCGGTGGGGATGAAGGTGTCCTTGCCGATCATCCGCAGGAAACGCGGCGCCGACAGCCCGCCGAGCTGGTTGCCGTGCTTCTTCAGGTAGGTCCACAGGCCGACGATATCGCTTTCCGGCCAATCGGCGATCAGCGCGCCGAACGAGCCTTTTTCCCGTGCCACGTCGAGGATCATCTGCGCGTTGCGTGGCACGCTCTTGAGCTTGCCGAGGTGGCGGATCAGCCGAGCGTCCTGCATCAGTCGCTCGAGGTGCTCGGCGCCCATCAGCACCACCTTTTCCGGGTCGAAGCCGAAGAACACCTGCTCGAAGGCCGGCCACTTGGCGTCCACCAGGCTGTGCTTGAGCCCGGCGCGGAAGATTCGCAGGCTGATCGTCGACAGATAACGGTCATCGCCGAGGGCGCGCAGCTGGGCAGCGCTCAGCGGCTGTGGCAGGCGCGCCTCCAGTGCCTTGGCCGAACCGAAACGGTTCAGGCAGTACTCGTGCAGCCATTTGTAATCACGCATCGGAAATCATCGGCCTTAGCGATTTTGCATCTCGTAGGGAGCGGCGAAGCTGCCGTCGCTGACGTCCATGAACGCGGTGCCGTCGCCGCCGAGCAGCTGGATGCGTCCGCTGAAACGGCCCTTCACGCCCCAGTCGTCGATCGATTCGATGGTCAGGCTGAGGTGATCCTCGTCAGGGCGGAATGCCGACCAGATCGTCGTGCCGCGGCTTTTGCCGTCCTTGGACTGCTGGATCGCGTAGCGGCTGATCAGCTTGGCGGCCGGTAGCGAATAGGTGCCCGGCTCGATGCGCTTGCCCAGGCTCCACAGTTCGATGTCATAGCTGTCCATCGAGCCAGGGAGATGACCGCCGACCACCAGATGTTCCCGGTCGCCGCCCATCTGCGCTTTCAGCCGTTCGTTGAAGGCCATCGGCTTGCCGTCGAGCTTCAGGGTCAGGTGTCCCTCTTCAGCGGAACCGCCGCAGGCAGCCAGCAACAGGCATCCCAGCACCACCAGCACAGTGCGCATGCTCTTTCCTCATGGACAGTCGTTACAGGTTCATCACATCGAGGAAGCGCGGCGTGGCGCTCTCGTCGATGCGCAGGTTGGTGAAGTCGAACAGATTGCGGTCGGCGAGTTGCGAGGGCACCACGTTCTGCAAGGCGCGGAACATGATTTCGGTGCGCCCCGGCGACTTGCGCTCCCACTCCTGCAGCATGTCCTTGACCACCTGGCGCTGCAGGTTTTCCTGGGAGCCGCACAGGTTGCACGGGATGATCGGAAATTCCTTGAGCACCGAGTACGCCTCGATGTCCTTCTCGCTGCAGTAGGCCAGCGGGCGGATCACCACGTTGCGGCCGTCGTCGGCGCGCAGCTTGGGCGGCATGGCCTTGAGCGTGCCGCCGTAGAACATGTTGAGGAAGAAGGTCTCGAGGATGTCGTCGCGGTGGTGCCCGAGGGCCATCTTGGTCGCGCCGATCTCGTCGGCGAAGGTGTACAGCGTGCCGCGACGCAGGCGCGAGCACAGCGAGCAGGTGGTCTTGCCCTCGGGAATCTTCTCCTTCACCACCGAGTAGGTGTCCTTCTCGACGATGTGGTACTCGACGCCGATCGACTCCAGGTAGGCGGGCAGCACGTGCTCGGGGAACCCCGGCTGCTTCTGGTCCATGTTCACCGCGACGATCTCGAAACGGATCGGCGCAACCTTCTGCAGATAAAGCAGGATGTCGAGCATGGTGTAGCTGTCCTTGCCGCCCGACAGGCAGACCATCACCTTGTCGCCGTCCTCGATCATGTTGAAGTCGGCGATGGCTTCGCCGGCCTGGCGACGCAGGCGTTTCTGCAGTTTGTTCTGATTGACCGAGAGGGTGCCCATGGCGAAAACGTCCGGCAAGTTGCGAAAGGCGCGCATTTTAAGCGCAAAACCCGCCGCCGCCCTACTCCACCCGGATATCCGGCGAGAGAGCGGCACGCCTGGCCAATGCTAAGCTCGGCGCATGCCCACCGAACTCGACCCCGCGCTGGACCTTGCCGAGCACCTGCGCCTGCTGCTTGGCGAAATACCGGACGGCTGCGGCGAGTACCAGCTTATCCAGGTGCTCAGGCAACGCCACTGCACGCACATTCCGCACCTCCCGCTCACCGACCGGCTGGTCCTGTTCCGTACGCATTTCCTGCTGTTCAACGCGCTCTACCGCCTGCGCGACCGGTTATGGCAGGAGAAATCCGCACACCTGGCGATCGGCGCGCTGCATATCCAGTTGCTGCCCTACCGTGCCGGCGAGGAGGCGCTGGCCGTGCACGATTCGCTGCGTGACTACTATCTGGACCTCGACCAGCTGCGGCAGACCGGGGAAAGCGACGTGGAAGCGCTGCTCGCCAGTTTCTGGACGCGCATGCACGGCGGCGAGGAGAAGCGCGCGGCGCTGGAGCTGTTCGAGCTGGACCGGGATGCGCCGCTGGACCTCCCCCTCATCCGCCAGCGCTATCGGCAGTTGGTGAGCCTGCACCACCCGGATCGCGGCGGCAGCACGGAGCGCCTGCAATCGATCAACCTGGCGATGGAAATTCTGACTCGCTATTACCGCTGAGCGTTACAGGCGGATTTGCTCTAACCCGCGGCAGGCGCGGGCTGCAGCCCCTCCTATACTGCGACATACGATCGCACCCGAATCGACCTCAGTCGTTTCGACCGCTCCATTTGGCCGACTCCCGTGGCGATCGCCATAACAAGAGGAGATGCAGGCATGATCAACCATGTATGGGGGCTTTTCGCCCATCCCGATCGCGAATGGCAAGAAATCCGTGGCGAGGAGGAATCCATCAGCCACATGTACCTCACCCACGTTCTGTTACTCGCCGCGATTCCCGCCGTGTCCGCCTATATAGGCACCAGCCAGTTCGGCTGGAGTCACGGTGGCGAGCCAGCGGTTCGTCTGACCGAGGCCAGCGCGGCGCAGATGACCGTGATGTCCTACCTGGCGATGCTCGCCGGGGTCGCGGTGATGGGCGCCTTCATTCACTGGATGTCGCGTACCTACGCGGCGAGCCCGACGCTCGCCCAGTGCGTGGTGTTCGCCGCCTACACCGCCACACCGCTGTTCATCGGCGGGCTCGCCGCGCTCTATCCGAACCTCTGGCTGGCGATGGCGGTCGGTACGGTGGCGGTCTGCTACACGGCGTACCTGCTCTACGTCGGTCTGCCGACCTTCATGGGCATCTCGCGCGACGAGGGTTTCCTGTTCTCCAGCTCGGTGCTCGCGGTGGGGCTCGTCCTGCTGGTGGCGATGATCGCGCTGTCGGTGATCTTCTGGAGCATCGGTGTGGGGCCTGTCTACACCAACTAAGAGGTCTAATCCTCGCCTATCAAGCCGCCTACGGGCGGCTTTCGCGTTTGCCGATACCGTTCGCCGGGTAAACGGCCAATCGATGAACCCTGCTTTTCCTCGAAACGTCTACTGGTTAAGCCGGCCCGTTGGGTACGGGGACAACAACACGTTTGAGGAGAAACACCATGACTCCACATTTCGTATCGCTGATGACCCATCCTGACCGGGCCTGGGTCGAGATTCGCAACGAAGAGCAGGCCAACAGCTCGCACTACCTGGGACATCTGTTCCTGCTCGCATTGATTCCGGCGATCTGCCTGTTCGTCGGCACCACCATCACCGGCTGGACCCTGGTGGAAAACGAGACCGTCCGCCTCGACAGCAGCAGCGCCCTGCAACTGAGCGTTCTGCTCTATCTGTCGTCGCTGTTCGGCGTGTTCCTGATGGGCGCCTTCGTGCGCTGGATGACCCGCACCTTCGACGCCCGCCCTACGCTCAACCAGTGCATCGGCTTCGTCGCCTACATGGTCACCCCACTGTTCCTCGCCGGGCTCGCTGCGCTCTATCCGAGCCGCTGGCTGGCGGTGATCGTCCTGCCCATCGCCGCGGCGTATTCGGCCTACCTGCTGTTCATCGGCCTGCCGAAGTTCATGCGCATCCCGCGGGAGAAAGGCATGCTGTTCTCCGCCTCGGTGCTCGGCGTCGGCATCCTGATGCTGGTGCATACGCTGGTCAGCATGATCCTGTTCTGGATGCTGATGCTGCAACCGACCTACGAACGTACCGCGCCGGACCAGGCCTATCCGACCGTCCAGGAACGTCCGAACGAGGTGCCCAAAGGGCTTTGATTTCTCCCTCCTCTGGCATAATGGCACTCTCCAGGAGTGCCTTATGCCCCACCAGCTGAACGCCCGCGTCGAAGCCTGTTACCAGCTCGCCGAGGCCTTTTTCAAACGCAGTTTTCCACGCCCCGAAGTCAGCCTGAAGCTGCGTGGGCAAAAGGCGGGCGTCGCCCATCTGGATGAAAACCTGCTGCGTTTCAACCCGCAGCTGTATCGGGAAAACAGCGAGGACTTCCTGCGCCAGACCGTCGCCCACGAGGTCGCCCATCTGATCGCGCATCAGGTTTTCGGCCCGAGCATCCGTGCGCATGGCGAGGAGTGGCAACTGGTGATGCGGGGCGTCTACGAGTTGCCGCCGAACCGCTGCCACAGCTACGCGATCACCCGCCGGCCACGCAGTTGCTTCGTTTATCGCTGCAAGTGCGTGGACGGGGAGTTCGACTTCTCGGCGCAGCGTCATGCGCTGGTGGGCAAGGGACGGAGGTATGTGTGCAGGCGCTGCAAGGGGACGCTTAGTTTTACGGGGGAAAAGCGGGAGGGTTGAGGGGTGGATTTAGGGGCTCGGATGAGGCCCTGGAAATCCGTATGTACTTAGCGTGTGTAGGTAACTGACCGTCTGGGTTTCGCCCTTACGGCGAGTCACTTTCTCTTGCTCGCACAAGAGAAAGTAACCCAAGAGAATGCGCCCCCTGCATCCGGGTCTCGCTGCGCGAGACTCCCCTCACTCCGGCACCGCTCCAGGGGCACGCTGCGATGGGCCATCCCTGGCCCAGCGCAGCTCTCGCGGCATCCATGCCGCTCGTCCCCCTGCGCAATGCCTATGCTCGGCCTCCTGAAAGGGGGATTCCGTGCCGTTTGAGAGATCGAAGCCAGTCGTAGGGTGGATCGCGCTTCATCGATCCACCGGCGGTGTAACGGTGGATGAAAAGAGCGTCATCCACCCTACGATCTATCGGCGCCCCGTCAGGGGCGAAACCCAAACTCCAAACAGGCTTGCAAGCCAAGAACGAGCCCCGACGCTGCGCGCCGCATCACCTCAACTCCCCCCTCAACTCCACCACCCTTTCCCGCATCACCGCCCTTCCGGCATCCGGCGCCAGCGGTTCGCCCGCCACCAGGCCGACCCGCGACCACAGCCGGCGGAAGATGCCCTTGTGCGGATCACGGCTGAAGAAGCTGCCCCACAGTCCTTGCAGCGCCAGCGGAATCACCGGCACCGGGTTTTCTTCGAGCACCCGTTCCACGCCGGCCTTGAACTCGCCGATCTCGCCATCCAGGGTCAGCTTGCCCTCGGGGAAGATGCACACCAGCTCGCCGTTGCGTAGGTACTCGGCGATGCGCTTGAACGCGGCGTCGTAGATCAGCAGATCCTCGCTGCGCCCGGCGATGGGCACGGTGCCGGCGGTGCGGAACACGAAGTTGAGCACCGGCATGCGGTAGATCTTGTAGTACATGACGAAGCGCACCGGCCGCCGCACCGCGCCGCCGATGAGTAGCACATCGACGTAAGACACGTGGTTGCACACCAGCAGCGCCGCGCCCTCCTCCGGGATGCGCTCCAGGCCACGGTGCTCGACGCGGTACACCGAGTGGCCGAGCAGCCAGATCAGGAAGCGCATGCCGAACTCCGGCACGATCTTGAAGATGTAGGCGTTGACCGCGATGTTCATCAGCGAGACGACGAGGAACAGCTGTGGAATCGACAACCCGGCGACGGTCAGCAGCAGGATCGAGACGATCGCCGAGAGCACCATCAGCAGCGCGTTGAGAATGTTGTTCGCGGCGATCACCCGCGCGCGCTCGTCCTCGCGGGTGCGCGACTGGATCAGCGCATACAGCGGCACGATGTAGAAGCCGCCGAACACGCCCAGGCCGAGCACGTCGCCGAGGATCAGCCAGGCCTGCGGCACGCCCAGCACCTGCAGCCAGGTGTGCGGCTCGGCGGCCTGCGGGAAGCCGCCGGAGTGCCACCACAGGAGGATGCCGAACAGGCTCAGGCCGAACGAGCCGAACGGCACCAGGCCGATTTCCACCTTGTGCCCGGAGAGCTTCTCGCACAGCGCGGAGCCCAGCGCGATACCCACCGAGAACACGGTGAGGATCAGCGTCACCACGCCTTCGTCGCCGTACAGCAGGCTCTTGGCGTAGGTCGGGATCTGCGTCAGATAGATCGCGCCGAGGAACCAAAACCAGGAGTTGCCCACCAGCGAACGCGACACCGAGGGCCGCTGGCCGAGCCCCATGCGCAGGATGCGCCAGGACTGGCGGAAGATGTTCCAGTCCAGCGCCAGGCCGGGCAGCGCCGCCGCCACGCGCGGGATGCCGCGGCTGCTCAGGTAGCCGAGCACCGCGACGGACACCACCGCCGCGCCGACCCACTGCGCGTAGCCCTCGCTGGACATCAGCACGCCGGCGCCGATGGTGCCGCCGAGGATCGCCAGGAAGGTGCCCATCTCCACCAGCGCGTTGCCACCCACCAGTTCGTCGTCACGCAGCGCCTGCGGCAGGATCGAATACTTCACCGGGCCGAACAGCGCCGAGTGGACGCCCATGCCGAACAGCGCGAGGAACATCAGCGGCAACAGGTTGAGCAGGAAGCCGGCCGCACCGATCGCCATGATGACGATCTCCGCCAGCTTGATGGCGCGGATCAGCGCGTCCTTGGCGAACTTCTCGCCGAACTGCCCGCCCAGGGCCGAGAACAGGAAGAACGGCAGGATGAACAGCAGCGCGCAGATGTTCACCAGCAGCGCGGGGTCGGCCGACAGGCTGAGCTTGTAGAGGATTGCGAGGATCAGCGACTGCTTGAAGACGTTGTCATTGAAGGCGCCGAGCAACTGGGTGACGAAGAACGGCAGGAAGCGCCGGGTGCCGAGCAACGCGAATTGCGATCTGGATTTCATTGAGCCCTCGCCTGAACCGGATGGCACGCCCTGGTCGTCGAGGGCATGCCGTTGCGGCCCAGAGGTTAGGCGAATGCGCCGACAGCGGCTAGATCGGCAACTGGCCGAGCGCTCCGCGCAGCACGAAGAACACCAGCAGGCCGCCGCCGATGGTCGCCAGCAGGTTGCGCGTCAGTGCGGACAGGGCGATGGCCGCGAGCCCCGCCAGCAGATAGGCGTTGTCCAGGCGCACCGCCCAGTGCTGGCCATCCGGCAACAGCATGCCCGGCACGATGATGGCGGTGAGCACCGCCGTCGGCACGTAATGCAGGCCCTGGCGGATCAGCGACGGGAAGCGCAGATGCGGGAAGGCGAACAGGCAATAGCGGGTGGCGAAGGTGATCGCCAGCATGCCGAGGATCAGCAACCAGTTGTTCATTGGCAGAGGTCCTCGTCCGGCGTTGCGCAGCGCCGTTCCAGCAGCACGCCAACGACGATGCCGCTCAGCGCCGCCGCCATCAGGCCGAGCTTGTACGGCAGCCCGTGACAGGCCAGCGCCACCGCCGCCGCCACCAGCGCGGCGGCCAGTTGCGGGCGGTTCTTCAACATCGGCACGACGATGCCGATGAAGGTCGCCAGCATGGCGAAGTCCAGCCCCCAGGCACCGATGTTCGGCACCGCCTGGCCGAAGACCATGCCGGCGAAGGTGCACAGCAGCCAGTTCACGTACATCGCCAGTTCGGCGCCGAGGAAATACCAGTGTTTGTGCGGCGAGGCGTCCGTTTCGGCATAGCGATGCTGGACCACGGCGAAGGCTTCGTCGGTCAACCAGAACGCCAGTGGCACCCGCCAGCGCTTGGGCAGATGCCGCACGAACGGCTGCAGGCTGGCGCTGTACAGGGCATGGCGCAGGTTGACCACCAGCGTGGTCAGCAACACCACGGCGAGGGTCGCGCCGCTGGTCAGCAGGCTGATGGCGATGAACTGCGCCGAGCCGGCGAACACCAGCGCGGACATGCCGAGGGTCTGCCACGGCGTCAGCCCGGCGGCGCCGGCAAGGCTGCCGAAGATGATGCCGAACGGCATCGCGCCGAGCAGCATCGGGGTCATATCGCGCAGGGCCTGCAGGAATTCGTGACGACGGGACATGGGTTCTCCTCTGGGCAACGGAGGATAGGAGCGCGTGTCACCGACGTCTTGAACGATCTTGCGCATGAGTTCGGGTGGGGTGAGCAATCCGCCGGGCCGATATCCGGCGCGAGGGCGGAGCGCTTCGCGTGGTACGGAAACCCCCGAGCACTGCATCAGCCCGTAGGGTGGGCTTTAGCCCACCAGCCCACTCCATCGCGTGGGCTGAAGCCCACCCTACCAAACGGCCCGAGGGTGGAGCGCTTTGCAGTGCCAAACGCCCGAGCACTGTATCAGCCCGTAGGGTGGGCTTTAGCCCACCAGCCCTCTCCACGGCGTGGGCTGAAGCCCACCCTACCAAACGGCCCGAGGGTGGAGCGCTTTGCGGTGCCAAACGTCCGAGCACTGCATCAGCCCGTAGGGTGGGCTTTAGCCCGCCAGCTCACTCCACGCCATCGCGTGGGCTGAAGCCCACCCTACGCCCTTGCGAGCGCGCCATCAGGCCAGGTGGATTTCCACGCGTTCCTTGCCCTTTCCGGTGTTGCGGCGCTTCAACCTGAGCGCGCCGATCTCCCCGGTACACCGCGGATGGGTGCCGCCGCAGGCCATCTCGGCAAATCCCTCGACCTGCCAGAAACGCCGTTGCGTGGCCTCATCGGTGAAGGCGCAGCGAATCGGCAGATCGGCACGTACCAGTTCCCCGACCTCGGCCTGCAAGCCCTCGAACAGGCTGGCGATGCTGGTATCCAGGGCGAAATCGATGCGCGCCTTGTCTTCGCCGATGTGCGCGCCGATGCGCTGGATGCCGGGAATCTTCCGGTAGATCAGCTGCAGGACCATTTCCGCGGCGAAATGCAGGCGCATCAGGCGGTAGCGGCGCGGCCAGTCGATCAGCACCTCGACGGCATCGCCGGCGAGCAGGCCGTGCCCCGGATCGAGCCGATAGCGGATATCCAGGCCCTCCTTGCGCGCCTCCAGCACCGGGCGCCCGCCGATGCTGCCGTGGTCGCTCTCCTGTCCGCCGGAGAAGGCGAAGAAGATCGTTTCGGCGAGGCGCACCCAGTCATCCTCCACGGCGACCACGCGCGTCTCGAGCCGGCTGCGGTAGGCGTCTTTCCAGAACAGCTTGTCGGTGGCCATGGTCCCTCCCGAAAACGAGCCAGGGCGGCAGGTTAGGCGCTACCGACCGGGCAGTCTTGAACGATCTTGCGCCGCGCGCGGAGCGTGGATGCGCTGAGCAGCCAGACGTTCAGGCCGGACGCTGCGGGAGAGGTTGCCTACCGCGCGCAGGCCTGGCGGTATTCGCCGGGCGTCACGCCGTAGGCCTGCTTGAACTGGCGGTTGAGGTGGCTCTGGTCGGAAAAGCCCAGCTGCACGGCGACCGCCGCCGGCGCCAGGCCCAGTCTGAACAGGCTGCGTGCCTGGTCCAGGCGCAGCTGTTTGAGCCAGGCGTACGGCGGCATCCCGGTGGCGCGACGGAACACCCGCGCAAAGTGGAACGGCGACAGGTTCACCGCCGCGGCGAGCGCCTCCAGCGACGGCGGCTCGGCAAGCTGCGCGCGCAACATCTCCTTGGCATGGCCCACGGCGAGCGGCTCCAGCCCCGGCGCGCGGGCCGACCCCAGCCCGGCGTGGCGTTGCAGGAGCGCGAGCATGGTCTCGCGCCATGCCGTCTGCTGCTGCAGCGCACTGGCGCCGCTCTCGAGGTGGCGATGGAGATCGAGCAGGCGCGCCACCAGATCGGCGTCGCGGTGCACGCTGCCGGCGAAACGCGGCGCGCTCCGCGACGGCAGGTCCAGTTCGCCGAGCAGCGACTGGAACAGCTCGGCGGGCGGGTAGAACACCCGGTAGCGCCAGCCGTCGTCATGGCCCTTGTGGCCGGTGTGGACTTCATCAGGATTGAGCAGCGCCAGGCCACCCGCGCTGACCAGATGCTCCTCGCCGCGGTAGCGGTAGCGCTCGGCGCCCGCCTCGAGCACCGCGATCACGTAGCCGTCGTGGACATGGGGAGCGAAGCGGTGGTCGACGAAGCGTGCCGAGAGCAGTTCCAGCCCATCGAGGCTGGCGGGATGCCAGAGACGCGCGTTTTCGGAGTGGATCGACGCGTCCATTTCAGCCGCTGAACTGCGCCTCCAGCTGCAGCTTGATCGCCGGCCATTCGCGGTCGGTGATGCTGTACAGCACGGTGTCGTCGAGGCGCCCATCGGCCAGCCGGCGATGGTTGCGCAGCCGCCCTTCGCGCTGGGCGCCGAGCTTTTCGATGGCGCGCTGCGAGCGCAGGTTGCTGGCGGCGGTTTTCAGCTGCAGGCGCACCACCTGCCACTCCTCGAAGGCGTGACGCAACATCAGGTACTTGATCGACGCGTTCAGGCCGCTGCCGTACTGGCCGCGCTCGAGCCAGGTCCAGCCGATTTCCACGGCCGGCAGCACCGGCATGAAATCGGCGAAACGGGTGGTGCCGATCAACGCGTCGCCCATGCGGATGGCGAACACCACGGCCTTTTCCTCGCGCTGCTCGGCCAGCGCCTGGCGATACCAGTCGGGACGCAACGGGCCGTTCAGGTAGACCAGCTCGTCGCGGTTCGCTTCGGCCAGTGTCACCAGTTCGGGGATGTCGGCCTCGCTCAGCGGCTCCAGGCGCAGGGCGCCTCGCTGCAGGGTGACCGGTTGCGGCTTGAACATCTGCGTCCTCCTTGCCAGTGACGCGGGTAAAACTCGACAGACTCGCCGCTTCGAAACATGCGACAACGGCGCACATTGCCTGTTGGGCGGTGCTCCCAAGCGATCCAGGCCACGCTACCAGCCAGCCGGATACCGCTCAAGGACCTCTGCGACATTGGTAGCAGCCGCCTGACGACAGGGCGCTTTTGCTGCGAAAATCCAACGCCGCGACTCGCCTTCGGGCGTTCCCTTCGCGCAGCAGCCGTCGTCGGCTGTGTCCGCCCTGCCGTCTTGGAGTTCGCATGTCGTTGTCCAGCGGGTCGATCGCTACGGTCGCCTTCGTCTACATGGCTTTCCTGTTCGCCATCGCCTTCTACGGCGACCGGCGCCGCCGCCCCCTGTCGCCGCGCACCCGCGCCTGGGTCTACAGCCTGTCGCTGGCGGTCTACTGCACCAGTTGGACCTTCTTCGGCGCGGTCGGCCAGGCGGCCGAACAGCTCTGGGCGTTCCTGCCGATCTACCTCGGGCCGCTGCTGCTGATGATCTTCGCGCCCTGGGTGCTGCAGAAGATGGTGATGATCAGCAAGCAGGAGAACATCACCTCGATCGCCGACTTCATCGCCGCGCGCTATGGCAAATCGCAGTCGCTGGCGGTGGTGGTGGCGCTGATCTGCATGGTCGGGGTGCTGCCCTACATCGCGCTGCAGCTCAAGGGCATCGTCATCGGCGTTAACCTGCTGATCGGCGCCGGCGCCGACTCCACCGGAACCCGCGCGCAGGACACCGCGCTGATCGTGTCGCTGGTGCTGGCGCTGTTCACCGTCCTCTTCGGCACGCGCAACCTCGATGCCACCGAGCACCACCGCGGGATGGTCCTGGCCATTGCCTTCGAGTCGCTGGTCAAGCTGCTGGCGTTCATCGCCGTCGGCGCCTTCGTCACCTACAGCCTGCACGACGGTTTCGACGACCTGCTGGCGAAGACCCGCGCCGCGCCGCAGCTCGCCGAGTTCTGGGCGGAGCCGGTGAACTGGCCTGCGATCCTGGTGCAGACCGGCATGGCGATGATCGCCATCGTCTGCCTGCCGCGGCAGTTCCACGTCACCGTGGTGGAGAACACCGAGCCGCAGGACATGCGCCTGGCGCGATGGGTGTTTCCGCTCTATCTGGTGCTGGCATCGCTGTTCGTCATTCCCATCGCGCTGGCCGGGCAGATGCTGCTGCTCCCCGGCGTGACACCGGACTCCTTCGTCATCAGCCTGCCGCTCGCCGAGGCGCATCCCAGCCTGGCGTTGCTGGCGTTCATCGGCGGCGCCTCGGCGGCCACCGGGATGGTCATCGTCGAGTCGGTGGCGCTCTCGACCATGCTCTCCAACGACATCCTGCTGCCCTGGCTGCTGCGCAAGAAAACCGCCGAGCGTCCCTTTGAGCTGTTCCGCCAGTGGATGCTCTCGGTACGCCGGGTGAGCATCGTGCTGATCCTGCTGCTGGCCTACGTCAGCTATCGCCTGCTGGGCTCGAGCGCCAGCCTGGCGACCATCGGGCAGATCTCCTTCGCCGCCGTCGGCCAGCTCGCCCCGGCGATGGCCGGCGCGCTGTTCTGGAAGCAGGCCAACCGTCGCGGCGTGTTCGCCGGCCTCGCCGCCGGCTCGGCGATCTGGTTTTACAGCCTGGTGCTGCCGCTGGTGGCGCGCAGCCTCGGCTGGCCGCTGGAAGTCTTCCCCGGCCTGCGCCAGCTGCTGTATTTCCCGATCGGCATCGAGGTCGACCCACTGACCCGCGGCACCCTGCTTTCGCTGGTGGTCAACTTCACCCTGTTCGCCTGGGTCTCGCTGCTGTCGCGCACGCGGGTGTCCGAGCACTGGCAGGCGAGCCGTTTCGTCGGCCAGGAAATCACCGTGCGGCCGGGCAACCGGCCGCTGCTGGCCGTGCAGGTGCGCGACCTGCTGGTGCTCGCCGAGCGTTTCGTCGGCGAGGAACGCGCGCAGGAGAGCTTCGCGCGCTTCTCCTACCGCCAGGGCAAGGAATTCAACCCGAACCAGGCCGCCAACGGCGACTGGATCGCCCACACCGAACGCCTGCTCGCGGCGGTGCTGGGCGCCTCGTCCACCCGCGCGGTGGTGAAGGCGGCGATCGAAGGCCGCGACATGCAGGTGGACGATGTGGTGCGCATCGTCGACGAAGCCTCCGAAGTGCTGCAGTTCAATCGCGCGCTGCTGCAGGGCGCGATCGAGAACATCACCCAGGGCATCAGCGTGGTCGACCAGTCGCTGCGGCTGGTCGCCTGGAACCACCGCTACCTGGAGCTGTTCGGCTATCCGGAGGGGCTGATCTACGTCGGCCGGCCGATTTCCGACATCATCCGCTACAACGCCGAGCGCGGCCTCTGCGGCCCCGGCGATGCGGACGAACACGTCGCCAAACGCCTCTACTGGATGCGCCAGGGCACCGCGCACACCTCCGAGCGAACCTTCCCCAACGGCCGGGTTATCGAGTTGATCGGCAATCCGATGCAGGGCGGCGGCTTCGTCATGAGCTTCACCGACATCACCGCGTTCCGCGAGGCCGAGCACGCGCTCAAGGCGGCCAACGAGGGCCTCGAGCAACGCGTCGCCGAGCGTACCCACGAGCTGTCGCAGCTGAACCTGGCGCTGTCCGAGGCCAAGGCCCACGCCGAGGCGGCGAACCAGTCGAAGACGCGCTTCCTCGCCGCGGTGAGCCACGACCTGATGCAGCCACTGAACGCCGCCCGGCTGTTCTCCGCCGCACTCGGCCACCAGGACAACGCGCTGCCGGCGGACGCCCAGCAACTGGTGCGTCACCTGGACAGCTCGCTGCGCTCCGCCGAGGACCTGATCACCGACCTGCTGGACATCTCGCGCCTGGAGAACGGCCGCATCACCCCGGATCGCAGCGCCTTCCCGCTGAGCGCGCTGTTCGACACCCTCGGCGCCGAATTCAAGGTACTGGCCCAGGAACAGGGCGTGGACTTCCGCGTGCACGGCAGCCGGCTGCGGGTGGAAAGCGACATGAAGCTGCTGCGCCGCGTGCTGCAGAACTTCCTCACCAACGCCTTCCGCTACGCCAAGGGGCCGGTGCTGCTCGGCGTGCGCCACAGCCGCGGCCAGCTGCGCCTGGAGGTGTGGGACCGCGGACCGGGTATTCCGGAAGACAAGCGCAAGGTCATCTTCGAGGAATTCAAGCGCCTCGACAGCCACCAGACCCGCGCCGAGAAAGGCCTCGGCCTCGGCCTGGCGATCGCCGACGGCCTCTGTCGGGTGCTCGGTCACCGGCTGGAAGTGCGCTCATGGGTCGGCAAGGGCAGCGTGTTCAGCGTCAGCGTGCCGCTGGCCAAGTCGCCACAGCCGCAGATCGCCGCGCAAGCCGACGTCAACGGCAGCGGTAACGGCCTGAGTGGCACCCAGGTGCTGTGCATCGACAACGAGGACAGCATCCTGGTTGGCATGCACAGCCTGCTGTCGCGCTGGGGCTGCCAGGTCTGGACCGCGCGCAACCGGCTGGAGTGCGAGCATCTGCTGGCGGAGGACGTGCGCCCGCAACTGGCGCTGGTGGACTATCACCTGGACGAAGGCGAAACCGGTACGGAACTGGTGGCGTGGCTGCGCACCCGTTTGGGCGAGCCGATTCCCGGTGTGGTTATCAGTGCGGATGCGCGGCCCGAGCTGGTCGCCGACATTCACGCGGTGGGCCTGGACTACCTCGCCAAACCGGTCAAACCGGCCGCCCTGCGCGCCCTGCTCAGCCGTCATCTGACGCTGCGCTGAACGATCCCCGTGCCCATCAGGGCACGGCACCTCCGCATCAACGCTCGGCGGTCGGTTCCTGGCGCCCCAGTTCGCGCTGGGCGACCGGATCGCCGGCGCGCGCCGCCAGGCGCAGCAGCTCGAAGCCGATACGCCGGTCGCGCTGACCACCGCACTCGCGACACAGCAGCAGCCCCAGGCGGCTTTGCGCCTCGGTCACGCCCTGCCGGGCAGGTTGCTTGAGCAGGTGGCCGGCCAGGCGTTTGATGCCTTCGCGCTGGCCGAGCTGCGGACGATCCAGCAGCCAGGACGCGACACGCAGCGGCAAACCGGAGCGCGGCGCGGGAGTATCGGGAAGGGAAACGCGAGACTTCATCAGGACCAGGAGCGACCAGGGAGGGCGCGCACTTTACTCCTTTTGCCCGTGATGAAAAGACTTGCGCGGGAAGCGCGGCGTTGATCTAGAAACGCGCTTTCGAGCTATCCACAAAATCTGTGGATAACTCAGTGGACAAGATGCCGAAAAGTACCGCGAAGGCAGGCCGGACGGGGGTGGCGTTCAAACTGGCGTTTTTTTCGCCACAATAAAAACTCGTTCTTTTTCAACAACTTGCAAAGCAATACAGAAAAAAGCGAAGGCTGACAAGGGTTTACGCAGCACCTTCATATGCCGTCAGACTGATTGTGAACAAGTCAAGCGACCATGGCGCCGCATCGCGCATTTTTTTCGTCATAAAGATCAACGAAAACCGACTTTCGGGGTTGCCAAAACACCCTCAAACAAGGCTAGAGCGTGGCAGGCAATGCGCCGCTCCGGACGGACGGCATGACGATCTGCAGGTCGGATTCGATCGTGCGGATGATGCGTTTCACATCGTGCAGCGTCGGCGAGGTGTTGCAGTGGATTCCCAACACCGTCAGCAGCCGTTCGCCGCTGGCGGGGTCGAACACGCAGGCGTGCAGGCTCTGCGGAGCGTCGAGTGCCGCCTCGAAGGCCAAGGGCTGAAAATAGATATTGATGAGCTCACAGGCACGGGGCAGGGACATGCATTTCATTCACGAGGTTCTCCATATGCGACGCGAACGAACCGAAGATAGAGGCTGCGACGACATCCAGGTCTGCACTCAGCTTTCGGTTAGGTGGGGCAAATTGTAGCAGGACTCGCCCGCCAGGGAACTCGCCTTGCGTCGGGGTTGCGTTTCGGTAATACACCTCCGGCGCCGCGGCGCATGCCGTTACGCGTGGCTCGGCGTTGTCCGACTAACGGGGGTGAATTCGAGTGATCGAGCGCTCTCGAACCTCTATCAGTCATCACGTCGTCGAGGCCCTATGTCCACCCCTCCCCCCTCGGTACTGGCGTTGCGCCAGTTGCAGGAGATCGCAGCCCAATGGAAGGAGCGGCAAGGAAACCGCCCGTTGCTCGCCCGGGATGCGCTCACCCGGTTGTACGAGCTGTGGCAGCCCACCGCTCACGGCAACGATTTCGAGCGACAGGCCGAATACACGCTCCTGGCCGTGCAGCGCCTGTTCAACAACTGGAACCAGCGCGGCGAGAACGACGAGGAGTTGCTTACGCAAATGCTCTGGTTGCTGGAACAGCGCGATCTGGTGACGGCGCAGAAGGAATACCTCGCGGACCTCGGCCCGAGCAGTTGAGCGCGCCCGGCGACGGATCGCCCAGCGTCCTGAGAAGGCTTCGATTCCCGATGAAAGCCCGTGCTCCGCGCAGTTGAACAACAACAATACCGTCGGCCAGACCGACCTTTTCAGGACCCCCACTGCCATGAACCTTCCTTTCGACCAGGCGCGTTCGATTCTCGAGGACGCCTTCGAACCGCACGCCTGCCACGTCGAGCGCAACGCCGGCCTGATCACGCTGCGCATCCACGCCAGCGACAGCGATGACACCTTCATCCTTACCCAGGTCGACGCCGAGCGCACCGAGAGCATCCGCGCCCTCTCTCAACTGATTCTGGAGCTGCGCCAGGAGTTGGCCGTCGTGCTCCACCGCCATCAACAGGGCCACGGCCGACAGCGAAGCCAGAGCCGATAGCTTCACGACCGCGGGTATCGCTTTTGAAGTCGTAAGGTGCAGGTCGCGATACGCATGCGCCCTCGCCGGCTCTTTCAGCGCGGGCGACCCGCATGGTCGCCCGAACTGCCTTCAGACTTGCGCCATGCCACCGTCCACGAACAACTCGATACCGTTGACGAAGCTGGCTTCGTCGGAGGCCAGGAACAGCGCCGCGTTGGCGATTTCCTCGGCTTCACCGACACGCCCCATGGGAATCTGCGACGCCAGGTGATCCAGCAGGCCCTGCTGCTGCGCGGCGTCGGGGCCGGCCAGGTCGACCAGGCCCGGAGTTCGGGTGGCGCCGGGGCTGATGGTGTTGATCCGTACCTGGCGGTCCTTCAGATCCAGAATCCAGTTCCGCGCGAACGCCCGAACCGCGGCCTTGGAGGCGGCGTACACGCTGAACGCGGCGGTGCCCGAGCTGCCGGCGGTCGAACCGGTGAGGATCACCGAGGCCTTTTTCGCCAGCAGCGGCAGGGCTTTTTGTACGGTGAAGAGCACACCCTTCACGTTGCGCGCGAAGGTGTCGTCGTACTGCTCCTCGGTGATCTCGCCCAGAGGCAGCATCGAGCCGCCACCGGCATTGGCGAAAAGCACGTCTATACGCCCGTGGGCGGTGCCGATCTGCTCGTAGAGCGCATCGAGCTGCTCAAGGCGGGTGGAGTCGACCCGCACGCCGATGGCGTTGTTGCCGACTGCTTTCACGGCGGCATCCAGCTCCGCCTGGCGGCGTCCGGTGAGGTAAACCTGTGCACCTTCCCGGGCGAAGCGTTTGGCGGTCGCCAGGCCGATACCGCTGGTGCCGCCGGTAACCAGTGCGATCTTGCCTTCGAGTGTGTTGCTCATGGTGGTTCTCCCATCAGTGTTGATGAAGTGGTGTAGGAGAAGCTTATCGACGGCGGCGAAACGTCAAAATAGAATTGTATGAAAGCCATCGTTGCAGAAATGAAATGAGCAGACTTCCGGATTTCGAAGGGCTGGGCATGTTCGCCAAAGTGGCCGAAGAGGGTTCGTTCGCCGCGGCGGCGCGGGTCATGGGCGTTTCGGTGCCCACCGTATCGCGGGCTGTGGCCAGGCTGGAGGAACGCCTGGGAAGCCGACTGTTCAACCGTACCTCGCGGCAACTGGCACTGACCGAGTTCGGCGCGAACATGGCGGCCAGGGCGAGTGAGATCTACCGGCAGGCCGAAGAACTGGAAAGCGAAGCCCAGGACCTGTCGGTGCAGCCCCGTGGCCAGGTGCGGCTGGCCATCCCCATGGCGTTCGGCTTGCGCTGGGTCGCCCCGCTGTTGCCACAGTTGATGCGCCGCTATCCCGAACTGTCGATAGACCTGCACCTTACGGATGCATCGGTAGACCTGATCGCCGAGGGCTTCGATGCGGCGTTGCGCATCGCCGTGCTTCCCGATTCCTCCCTGGTGGCGCGCCGGCTGTGCGCCGTCACGCAGTACCTGGTCGCCTCGCCCGGTTATCTCGCCGAACACGGCCACCCCGGCCATCCGCGCGAGCTGGCCACCCGCTCGTGCCTCAGCTATGCCTACCGCGCCCGCGGCCAGGTATGGCGATTCACCCACGAGGACGGCCGTGAGGAAGACGTGTCGCCCAGCGGCCCGCTGAGGGTGACGAACTCCGACGCGCTGTTGCCCGTGCTGCTGGAAGGACTGGCCATCGCCGAACTGCCCGAATTCATCGCCAGCGAATACCTCGCCGATGGCCGACTGGTCACCCTGCTGCCGGAATGGAGCATGGCGCGAGGCGGCCTGTACTTCGTAACCCCCACCGCCCGCACACGGCCGATGAAGATCAAGGTGCTCTCGGACTTCTTCGCCGAACACCTCGGCGAACCTGCCTGGCGATGGCCCTGAAGGCCAGGCGGCGAGTAACGACGGTTAACGGCAGCGGTACTGGTTCTGCAAGATGAGGCGAGGTGTAAGGATGCGATGTGGCGGCTGGTTTCGGCCCCAATAGCAGCTATCGACGCTCTCGGCTTCTCTTCTCGGCCTGATGCACCTTCCCTTCCTCATCCAGGCAGGTTCCACCTTGCCAGCCAGAGTTGGCGCGACACCGCCAACCATCCTTCCCGTTTGTTCGCCACGAAAGCCTGCTGAAAGTTTGGAATGAAAGTATGCCCTCATGCCTCTCCCCCGCATCGAGAGGTTCTGCCTGAGGGCAGCCTATTCCAAATACAAGAGAGCGGTTTCCATGAACAAGCAATCAACTGACGGGATTATAAAATCGACGATGCGCAAGCTTGGGTTTCGTCTGATTCCCTTTCTCGTGCTCTGTTACTTCATCGCCTATATCGATCGAGTCAATATCGGTTTCGCGGCGCTGACCATGAATGAGGACATCGGGCTGACGGCCAGTGCCTTCGGATTCGGCGCCACGCTGTTCTTCGTCGCCTATGTCCTCTGCGAAATGCCCAGCAACATGGCCATGGAGCGTTTCGGTGCGCGTCGATGGATCGCGCGCATCATGATCACCTGGGGCATCGTCGGTTTCTGCTCGTCATTTGCGGTTGGCCCGATCTCCTATTCCGTCTCCCGCTTCCTTCTCGGGGCGGCAGAAGCCGGCTTCTTTCCGGGCGTCATCCTTTACCTCTCGCAGTGCATTCCCAAGGCGTACATGGCTCGAATCATTGCGATCTTCATGGTCGCTATTCCGCTGTCCAATTTCATCGGTTCGCCGCTGTCGGCGCTGCTGTTGAAAATGGATGGCGTAGCGGACTTCGCCGGCTGGCAGTGGCTGTTGATGCTGGAAGCACTCCCCGCGATCATTCTGGGATTGCTGGCGTTGAAGGTGCTGCCTGATCGGCCGAAAGATGCCAAATGGCTGAATCAAGAGGAACAGGACTGGCTGAGCGGACAACTGAGCAAGGAACGCGCGGCACGCGAAAGCACTCCCGACAAACAGGCGCATACCGTGAGCGGCATGCTCAAGGCCGTGGTCACCAACAAGTACATCTGGGTGCTGTCGGTGATCTACATGGGCAGTTCGGCTACCAGCAATACGCTCTCGTTGTGGATGCCGCAGATCCTGAAATCCTTCCATCTTTCCAACATGCAAACCGGGCTGTTGAACATGATCCCCTTCGGCATCGCCGCGGCCTTCATGATCTACTGGGGCATGCGTGCGGACAAAAGCGGAGAGCGGGTCAAGGCCACCGCCATCCCGCTGGCCATCACCGCCGTGAGCTTCTTCGCCACGCTGTTCACCGGCTCGCTGACCATCACGCTGGTGCTGCTGACGCTCGTACTGATGGGCAACTACGCAATCAAGGGGCCGTTCTGGGCGCTGTGCTCCGAAACCCTGCCGCCGGCGACCCTGGCCACCGGGATCGCGGCGATCAACACCTTCGCCCACCTGGGCACGGGTGCCATGAGCTCCGTCATCGGTGTACTGCGTGACCAGACCGGCAGCTTCCCGATCGCGCTGTTGCCCCTCTGCGCGTTGACCGCTACCGGTTCGCTGCTGGTGTTCCTGGTGGGCAAACAGAACCGCCGTGCGGCGCTGGCGCCGGCTGTCAGCAGATAATCGACCGGCATCAAGAGGCTCGGCTTCACCGAGCCTCTTTGTTTCCTGGTGACCCGATTGTCGAAATGCTGCGTCGCCTTTGCCTGCCGAAGCTAGAGCCAGAAACCGAACGCCTTGATCGGGCCATTCCATTCACCGTTTCAGCAGGCCTTGGGCGCGCAAATCGCCAAAGGACCGTTTCTCCAGGACTAAGACACACCTCAGTGACCAACCACTGCCCCGCCCGCGCGCCGGTCACCACCGGGAAACCCATGCGCCCGTGCCTGTAGCGCGATGGCCAAACTGGCCAGCAGCAGCGCCAGCAGAACCCAGGGAAACGCAGCCACGCCCCACTGCCCGAGCAGCACGCCGCCAAGCAGTCCGCCCCCCGCTATCGCGCTGTTCCAGACCACCACGTTCATCGACAGGGCGACATCCGCCCCCTCGCCGGCCGCATCGGCCAACGCGGTTTGCAGCAGCGTGGCCGCGCCGCCAAAGGTCAGCCCCCAGATAAACGTGCCGACGTAAATGGCGAGGGCAGAAGACGAGAGAACGCCGAACAGCACCGACACCGCTGCAAAGGTGGCGAGGCTGGCCTGCACCGTGTTGCGAAGATGGCGGTCCACCAACCGCCCGGTTATCCAGATGCCCGCCAGCGCGGCAATGCCGAACACCAGCAGCACCACATCCACATCGCCGGTCAGGCCGGCCGGGGAGACGAAGGGCGCGATGTAGGTGTAGAGAATGTTGTGCGCCAGCATCCAGGTGACCACGACCCCCAGCACGGGACGCACCCCGGGTGTCACCAGCACGCGACGCAGCGGCAGACGCCGCTCCGAGGCTTGTCCCGGATAGTCGGGCACTTTGATCAGCACCCAGGCGATCAACACCAGGGTCAACGCCGACATCAGCCCGAACGCCATGCGCCAGCCGATCAACCCACCCAGCCAGGTTCCCATCGGCACACCAAGCGACAACGCGATGGGCGTGCCCACCATGGCCACCGCCAGCGCACGCCCCTGCGACGCGGGCGCCACCATACGCCGCGCATACCCGGCGATAAGGCTCCAGGCGAGCCCAGCTGAAACGCCGGCGAAGAAACGCGCCACCAAGATCAACCAATAGTTGGAAGACAGCGCGGTGACGGAGTTGAACAGCAGAAAACCGGCGATGGTCACCAGCAGCACCGTGCGCCGCCGCCAGCCCTGCGTGGCGAGGGTCAGCGGAATCGCCGCCAGTAACGAACCCAGCGCATAGACCGTGACCATCTGCCCCGCCATGGCGGGCGAAATAGCCAGCCCACTCACGATCTGCGGCAGCAAACCCGCAGGCAGCGTTTCAGTCAGGATGCAGATAAATCCGGTCATCGCCAGGGCAAGCAAGGCGCCGTAAGGCAGCGTTTCCCGCTGCGGCTCATCTTGAGTCATGTGACAGAATCCACTTATATATTGATCGGTACAAATATAAGGAGTGGGCAAGCGATGGTCAACGACTTATGTATCGACTAGTATTTAAGTCCATCGGGAGGACTCGTCCATGGCACAAATGGGACGGCCGCGCACGTTTGATCGTGACGTGGCACTCACTCAAGCGCTGCATCTGTTCTGGGAGAACGGCTACGACGCCACCTCGCTGAGCCAACTCAAGGCGACCATCGGCGGCGGCATCACCGCGCCCAGTTTTTACGCGGCCTTTGGCTCCAAGGAGCAGCTGTTCAAGGAGGTGATGGACCTCTACCTGAATAGCTACGGCAAGGTCACCGACAGCCTGTTCGACACCAGCCTGCCGCCCCGGGATGCCATCGAACTCACACTACGCCGCTCCGCGCGGATGCAATGCGAACCGGATCATCCCAAGGGTTGCCTGGTGGCACTGGGAGCGATGAGCGCGTGCTCGCAGGAGAGCAGGATCATCTCGGCGCCCCTGGCGCAAACCCGGGCGTTGAATCGTGACGCCTTGCGGGCCTGCGTCGAACGCGGCATCGCGTTGGGGCAACTGCCGACGGAGGTGGATGCAACTGCCCTCGCCACGGCGTTCGACAGTTTTCTGCTGGGCCTGTCGACACTGGCGCGCGACGGGGTATCGGCAGACGCAATGGACGCCGCGGTAACGCGCATCATGAGGCTGTGGGATGAG
The DNA here is from genome assembly GCF_002364635.1 of Pseudomonas sp. UBA3153. Classification (NCBI taxonomy): domain Bacteria; kingdom Pseudomonadati; phylum Pseudomonadota; class Gammaproteobacteria; order Pseudomonadales; family Pseudomonadaceae; genus Pseudomonas; species Pseudomonas sp. UBA3153. The sequence continues at coordinate 25,401 of NZ_DEYR01000029.1, read as the reverse complement.
GCGAGTGTGGCGCCTGCATGTCCAGCTCAGCCGCGCGCTGAGGGCGTCCGCTAACCAGCGTCAGCATGGGTGGCGGGCACAATGCACTGCTTGAGCTGCGGTGGCGCCAACAGCACCAGCCGGGCGTTCGCCTGGCGTGAACTGGTGTGCATGGCCGCACGGTGAGGCCAACTTCGGAAACCTGGCGAATAGCTGCTGTCGATTTTTCCAGAAAAGGCAATTACCGGATTCCAGTGATCGCTGAAGCGTCGCAGGCCAATCACTAAAAAAGCCGCAGTCGATGTTGCTGTTGGCCGCGGCAGCCGCATGACCCGCCATCGGCGGACGCTGCCCCTCTGCATCAATACCGTTGTCTGCCCCCCCCCATTGCTCCCCCCGATTGTTCTCGGCAGGTACCCGTGAAAACAGGCACCGATCCCTGCCGAGAGGACCGACCGATAACTTTCACGCACCAATGAATGCAAACATCTCACTTATCGTTTCAATGTGGGTCGAGCAGAATCCAGCGAACAAAAAGCGCCAACCAGCTGCACGGGATCGCTGGAGAACCCCTCATGCATGCCTTCCCCACCTTGGGCAGGTCATCCGCCCGCTCCAAGGCGGGTGCCACGTTTCGCGTCCCTTCGGGCGACTTTCCCGAACAGCTCGATTTATTTCCAGCATCTGCACGACAGGTCCGGACGCAAACCGCTGCTCGCGTTGGCGTATCCGGCGGATTCACCCCCGGCCCTCTTCACCTGGCCTGTTCATCCGAGCGGCAAGGGTATTCCCGGTTACCGGATGACCTGCGCAGCTATCTGTGCGCCTCGCTCGGCGCTCACGCTCCACCGCGGGTGTTCTCGCGTACTCCCTTTCCTGTCTGAACGAGGAAGAGCTCCAATGAAAGCACTGAAACGGCAACTCGCCGCCCTGACCATTGGCCTTTGCACACTCGCAAGCGCCCAGGCCGAACAACTGGACGTCATGACCTCGGGCGGCTTCACCGCCGCCTTCCAGCGATTGAGTCCGACGTTTGCGCAGACGAGTGGCGATAGCGTCGACACCATCCTCGGCCCGTCCATGGGCAAGGCGCATGAGGCGATCCCCAACCGCCTGGCGCGGGGAGAGAATGCCGATGTGGTGATCATGGTCGGCTACGCGCTGGATGACTTGATCAAGCAAGGTGTGGTGGACCCCGCGTCCAAGGTGGATCTGGCGGATTCGCGCATCGGCATGGTGGTCAAGCAGGGCGCGGCCAAACCGCGCATCGATACCGAAGAGGCGTTCAGGAAAACCCTGTTGGACGCCCGCTCCATCGCCTACTCGGACAGCGCCAGCGGGGTCTACATCCAGAACAAGCTGTTCAAACAGCTGGGGGTAGAGCAGCAGGTCGGATCGAAGGCCAAAATGATCGAGCGCATACCGGTTGCCTCGGTCGTCGCCTCGGGCCAGTACGAAGTGGGCTTCCAGCAGGTCGCCGAGTTGCTGCCGGTTCCCGGAGTGACCTTCGTCGGCAAGATTCCCGAAAGCCTGCAATCGGTGACCCGTTACTCCGCCGGCATCCCGCGCAATGCGAAACACCCGGAGCAGGCCAGGAAGCTGCTGGCCTATCTGTCGTCCGCAGCGGTGCAGCCGGAGGTGAATGCCACCGGGCTGGACTCGGTCCCCCGGTGATTTACCGGGGTGCGCCAGCCCCCGCTATCCGCCGTTGATCACAAGAGGCTCGGCATTGCCGGGCCTCTTGCTTCCTGTAGTCGTCCGACTGCCGAAGCGCCAGATCGAAGAACATTGAACAGGTAGCTCGGCGCGCCGCCCTGGGCGTTTTCGGCCCTTGGCCGGCGTTCGGTCACAGCGCCCTTCTGCGCTGGCGCACCCGTTGCGCCGCGGGATTGGAAGCAGCCTCAGCGAGTGGATACAACGAAAAGCAGTATGGGGCCCTGCCCCAGGCGGCAGATCAGATGCTCACGCTGCGCACGTCCCGGCGTATTGCCTGGGGAGGAACGCCAAAGCCACGGATGAACACTTCACGCATGTGGCGACGGTCACGAAAGCCGGTCTCTTTGGCGATCACGTCCAGGGGATGGCGGCTCTGCTCGATCATCACCCGCGCCGCCTCCAGGCGCAGGCGCTCGATGGCCTTGGCCGGCGACTGTCCGGTTTCGGCGGTGAATACACGGGTGAACTGGCGCGGGCTCAGATGCACCGCCTCGGCCAGTTCCTCGACGCCGAGTGGCTTGTGCAGGTTCTGCCGGGCATAGTTCAGCGCGTTCTGGATACGGTCGGATTTCGGTGCGAGGGTGAGCATCTCCGAGTGCTGTGACTGCCCGCCCGAACGGCGCTGGTGCATGACCAGTTTGTGCGCCACCGAGCGCGCGACGTCCGGACCGAGGTCCTTCTCCACCATGCCGAGCGCCAGGTCCAGCCCGGCGGTCATGCCGGCGGACGTCCAGACGTTGCCATCGATGATGAAGATGCGGTCGTCCTCGACGCTGATCTGTGGATACAGACGCTGCAGTGCCGCGCCATACGCCCAGTGGGTAGTCGCGCGACGGCCATCGAGCAGGCCGGCCTGGGCCAGCACGAAGCCGCCGGTACAGATACCCGCGACGCGGCGCGCCTGCTGCCCGGCCTGGTGTACGAACGCCAGGGTGGCCTCGCTGGGCAGCGTTTCCAGAGGTGTGTTGACCCCCGCGATCATCCAGGAGTCCGCCAGGCCGGGATTGTTCAGCGCCCGGGTTTCGATGCCCAGGCCCAGGGACGAACGCACGATACCTCCGGCGATGGAGAAGAACTCGACGGAATAGAACGGCGTCTCGGCCACGATGTTGGCGTACTCGAAGACGGTCTGGGTGGCGAGCGACAGCACCTGGAAGTCGTCGGAGAGCAGGTAGCCGATTCTGTGCATGGCGGGTCTCATACAGGCATGTCCTAAAACACGACTGTATACGTCATTTCGGACTTTTCCCAACTTTACCATCATGTGTCCCAAGCCCACCGCACTTGGAGACACACCATGAACACCGCATCGAAAGGTACCGCACTGGTCACTGGCGCATCCTCGGGTATCGGCGCCCTCTACGCCGAGCGCCTGGCCCGCCGCGGCTACGACCTGATCCTGGTCGCCCGCAACCGTGACCGCCTGAACGACCTGGCCCGCCGCATCACCGACGACACCCAGCGCGTGGTCGAGGTGCTGCAGGCCGACCTGGGCGACGCTGCCAGCCTGGCCACCGTCGAGGCCAAGCTCAAGCAGGACGCGAGCATCGCCCTGCTGGTCAACAACGCCGGCATCGGCACCCACACGCCGCTGCTCGACAGCGATGTCGGCCTGATGACCCGCATGATCGACCTCAACGTGACCGCGCTGATGCGCCTGAGCTACGCGGCCGTCCCCGGCTTCGTCGAGCGCGGCAACGGCGCCATCATCAACATCTCGTCCATCGTCAGTATCGCCCCGGAAGTGCTCAACGGCGTATACGGCGGCAGCAAGGCCTTCGTCACCGCTTTCAGCCAGTCGCTGCATCACGAGCTGGCCGACAAGGGCGTGCGCATCCAGGCGGTGCTGCCCGGGGCGACCGCCACCGAATTCTGGGACAACGGCGGCCTGCCCCTGGAACACCTCGACCCGGCCATCGTGATGCCGGCCAGCGCCCTGGTCGATGCCGCGCTGATCGACTTCGATCGCGGCGAACTGATCTCCATCCCCTCGCTGCACGACGCCAGCCAGTGGCAGGCCTACGAGTCGGCACGCAAGGCCATGTTCGACCAGCTTTCCACCAGCCAGCCCGCGCCGCGCTACAGCGCCCAGCATTGATCGATCCCTCATTTCAGGAGCAGCACCATGAAACTCAGCGGCAATACGATCTTCATCACCGGCGGCACCTCGGGCATCGGTCGCGGCCTGGCCGAGGCCTTTCATCAACGCGGAAACAAGGTGATCATCGCCGGTCGCCGTCAGGCCCTGCTCGACGAGGTTGCCCGCGCCAACCCCGGCATCGACACGGTAGCGCTGGATATCAATGATCCGCAGCAGATCAAAGACGTGGCGCAGCAGGTGATCGCGCGCCACCCGAATCTGAACGTGGTGATCAACAACGCCGGCATCATGCCGTTCGACGATGCCGCCTCGGGCGACCTCGACGACGCGCAGGCAGTCGGCCTGGTGACCACCAACCTGCTCGGCCCGGTGCGCGTCAGCGCGGCCTTCGTCGAGCACCTCAAGCGCCAGCCGGACGCCACCATCATCAACAACAGCTCGGTGCTGGCCTTTATCCCGATTGCGGTCACCGCGCTGTACTCGGCGACCAAGGCGGCCATCCACTCCTACAGCCTGTCGCAGCGCTTCATGCTGCGTGACACCCGCGTCAAGGTGCTGGAGATCGCGCCGCCATGGGTCGACACCGACCTGATCCACAAGAGCGGCGATCCGCGCGCCATGCCGCTGGACGCCTTCATCGCCGAGACCCTGGCCAAGCTGGAGACGGCGACCACCGAGGTGATCGTCGACGGCATCACGGCACTGCGCGCCAACGTCGGGCCGAACGAGCACGCGCTGGTGAACCAGTTCAACCAGTCGATCATCGACAACCCCATCCCGGTTGCCTGAACCCGGCGCCCGGCCTCCTCACGAGGTCGGGCGTTTGCGTGCACCTCTGGAGAACCTCATGCACAGCCCCATCGCCGCAGCGGATCGCCTTGCCCTGCGCCTGCTCAGCCTGGCCTATTTCGTCCAGGCGGTCGGCGCCCTGTCGGTGGTCGGCAGCCTGGAGGCGATCTCCGCCGCCTGGGCCTTGAGCAACGCGCAGAGCGCGCTGTTGATCACGGTGTTTGGCGTCACCTTCGCGCTCGCCGCGCCGCTCTTGCAGATGACCCTGGGCCATCTGCGCCGGCGCTCGCAGGTGCTGCTGGGTTTGTTGATTTTCAGCGCGGCGGCGTTGCTGTTCGCCGCCGCGCCGGATTACCGGACGCTGCTGGCGTCGCGGGTGCTGATGGGGCTGGGGGCGGGATTCATTGGCCCGGTGCTTGGCGCCCTGGGCTCCAACCTGGTGGCGCGGGAGCATCAGGGCAGCGCCATCGCCATCGTGCTGCTCGGGCTGAGCGTCGCGGGGCTGGCCGGCATGCCGATCAGTGCCTGGATCGCCCAGGAACTCGGGGCACGCAGCCTGTTTCTCGGCATCGGCGTCAGTGGTCTGCTGATCGCGGCGCTGATCTTCGTGTGGGTGCCGGATCGTGTGGCGGGCCAGCGCACCGTAGCGGCCGACGTGCTCGCACTGCTGACCGGCGCTACCTCGTTGAGCGCCTTTCTGGTGGTGTTCTTCGTCACCACCGGCGTGTTCACCACCTACGCCTTCCTGGCGCCGATCATCGGCAACGACTTCCACGGCAGCGCCGGCGACATCACCCTGGCGCTGACGGTGTTGGGCGTGGCCGGCGTGCTGGGCAACCTGCTGGTCACGCGCCTGGCGCTGCGCGTCAGTGCCGAGCGTTTGCTGCTGCTCGGCATCGTCCTGCTTGCCTTGGATCTGCTGGGCCTTGCGGTGATGCCAAGGCTGTTCGGCGGGCTGTTGCTGGCCCTGGTGATCTGGGCGCTGGCCACCGATATCGTCTGGCCGTCGCAGCAGCGGCGCATCGTCGAGCTGATGCCCGAACAACGCGGCATCGCCCTGGCCCTGACCGCGTCGTTCATGTTCGCCGGTATCGGCACCGGCTCGGCGGTCGCTGGATGGCTCTATCCCATCCTGGGCTACACCGGCCTGTTGCTGGCTTCGCTGCTGTTCCTGCTGCTGGCCTTCGTCAGCCTGCGTTTCTCCGAGTGGCGCGCCCGGGCGCAGGGAACCTTGCCCGGGCTGACCTGATCAGCGGCCTGTCGCGGTCTTCTGATGAAACTCACGGGATTCCAATAACCGCTAACGATCGCCGGGTAGTCGCTAAAGAAGCCGCTGTCGAGAGTAGCTATTGGCCGATTCTGTTGAAAAAGTAGGTTCAGCGGCGGCCAGCCTGTTAGGTGTGCCTGCTGTTGAAGTGGCTGGGACCCACTTCAAGTTGCCTTTCGGCGTTTCACTGAGCTTCCTTGCTCAGGTCTGAGGGTTAATTTGAGGGTTTCTGCTCGCAGCAGGCATACCTATCCCGTGAGTGGTGGCCCGTGAGGCAGAAGCTTGGCCATGCGTCGCAGGTTTTGCACGGTCGCAGCCAAGGTGAATTCGTCAGTCGCACCCGTCAGTCCACGCAGTCGTAAACGGTCGAGTTTCATGATCCGTTTGAGGTGAGCGAAAAGCATCTCCACCTTCTTCCGCTCGCAACGAGAGACTAGGTATTCCGGCGTCTTGGCGATGCGTCGTGCCACATCGCGGGCAGCCTCATGGATGCTGCGGACGATCTTCCGGTTCGGCGTGTTGGGGCAGCACTTTTCTTTCAGCGGACAGGTGGCGCAGTCGGTTTGACTGGAGCGGTAGATGATGGTGTTGGCCTTGGTCACCCGCGATCTTTGCTGAGTGAAGGCGCGCCACTCACTGCGTAGCGGTTTGCCGGCTGGGCAGCGGTATTCATTGGCCCCCGGATTCCAGATGAAGTCGTTACTGGAGAGGCTGTCTCCTTGCGCTCGGTTTTGTCCCACACCGGCACATGCGGTTCGATGTTCTTTTCTTCGACCATCCAGGCCAGCATCGGGGCGGTGCCATAGGCGGTATCACCGATGAGTCGTTCCGGCGTGAGGTCGAACTGCGCTTCAACACGCGCCACCATCGTCCTGGTCGAATCGACTTCGGCGCTACGGTGCGCCGGAGTCGCTTCCACATCCATGATCACGCCGTGCTCAGTATCGATCAGGTAATTCGTGGAGTAGGCAAAGAAGGCCGGGCCGCCTGGCGCAGCAGTCCAACGGGACAGCGGATCGGTGAGCGAGATTTTCTTGGGAAGAGCTTCAGCCAGTGCCTCTTCATCAAGGGCTTCGAGGTACTCGCGCACAGCGCGGTTGCTGAGCGCTGGATCACGCCAATCGACTTCATCTCCCGCCACCCCACGTTGCCGGCTGGCATCCGCCTTGATGATGCTGGCGTCCACAGCGAAGCCTTCGCCTTTGACCAGGCCAGCTGCCATGCAGCGGCGCAGCACTTCATTGAACAACCAGCGGAACAGGCCGCTGTCACGGAAACGGCCGTGGCGATTCTTCGAGAAGGTCGAGTGATTGGGTACTTCGTCTTCCAGGCCCAGCCGGCAGAACCAGCGATAGGCCAGATTTAAATGCACCTCTTCGCACAGCCGTCGCTCGGAACGGATGCCGTAACAGTAGCCAACGACCAGCATGCGCACCATCAACTCCGGGTCGATCGAGGGGCGTCCGATGGCGCTGTAGAAGTCGGCCAGGTGTGCACGCAGATCGCTGAGATCCAGGCACTGGTCGATGCTGCGCAAGAGGTGTTGGGGCGGAACGTGGTCTTCCAGATTGAACGAGTAGAACAGGCGCTGCTGTCCACTCGGTAGCTGTCCCATCATGCTGTCGCCCCCGCGCCCACTGACAGAGCAATTCTGCCAATGGCATGGTGAAGCAGCTACTTTTTCAACAGAATCGGCCGGTAGCTGCCCATCGTCACGGGCCGCTATCGGCCGCCACCCGCCACTGCCCAATAGCCCTCGCCGCCCTGCCCTATCAATGCGAAGCCACATAAACCGCCTCTTCCGCCGCCAGCGGGTAGGAGAAGGTCGCCCGCAGGCGGTCGACTTCCTGTTGCGGGGGCAGGCCGAAGAGGCGTTTGAATTCGCGGCCGAAGTGCGAGGGGCTTTCGTAGCCGACCTGGTAGCTGGCCTGCGCCGCCGACACGCCCTTCTGCAGCATCAGCAGGCGCGCGCGGTGCAGGCGGGTGGACTTCAGGTACTGGATCGGCGTGGTGGCGGTGACCGATTTGAAGTGCAGGTGGAAGGTCGCCGCGCTCATCGAGGCCTCCGTGGCCAGGCGCTGGATGTCCAGCGGCTCGGGATAGCATTGGTGGATGGTCTGCAGGGCGGCGGAAATCCTGCCGAAGTGTTCGCGGTTGTCGATCGCTGCCCGCAGCGCCGCGCCCTGGGCGCCGGTGAGGACCCGGTAGTAGATCTCGCGCAACTGCGCCGGCCCCAGCACCCGCGTATCCCTCGCCGAGCCCAGGCTCTTCAGCAAACGCAGCAGTGCCTCGGCCAGCGGCGGGTCGAGTGGCGAGGACATCATGCTGGCCGGCGCCTCGGCGCTCGCCGGCGCGGCCTCGCCCAGTTGCAGCAACAGCTCGGCGGCCACCGCCATGTTCAGTTGCAGGTAGATCGCCAACAGGGGTTCGTCCTCGCTCGCGGCCGTCTCCATGTCGAACGGCACCGGTACGGAAACCGCCAGGTAGTGCTGGGCGTCGTAGCGGTACTCGCGACCACCGAGAAAGCCGCGCTTGCTGCCCTGGCAAACGATGACGATGCCCGGCTCGTAGAGCACCGGCGTGCGCGTGAGCGGACGGTTGCAGCGCAGGAATCGCACACCCGGCAGCGCCGTGAGGTTGTAGCCCTCGTCCGGTGCGAGCGCCTGCATGAGGGCGACCATGTCGGTCTGGATGCCTGTAAAACCGGACATTTCGCAGTACTCATGGTGGGAAGGAAGCTGTCGTCAGTCTGGTACGCGACGAGTCGGCAGTCCAGCCATCCGTAGGAATAGGCTATCGAAGCAGAGTAACCGGCCTACGCCGGAGGGCAGCCGAAGAATAGGATTTCCTCCTCGGGTCGCCGGCCGCGCGACCGACAGCGAGGAATCCCCCATGCACGACAGCGACAGCAAACTCTTCTTCATCAGTGGCGTCAGTTCCGGCTTCGGCCGCGCCTTCGCCGAGGCCGCGCTGGCGGCGGGTCATCGGGTGGTGGGCAGCCTGCGTTCGGCCGCCGACCTCCAGGCATTCGAGCAGGACCCGTCCGGGCGCGCCTTCGGCGTGTTGCTGAACGTCACCGACGATGCCGCCATCGATGCGGCGATCGCCGGCGTCGAGCGCGACCACGGGCCCATCGAGGTGCTGGTGAACAACGCCGGCTACGGCCACGAGGGCATTCTTGAGGAATCGCCGCTGGCGGAGCTGCGCCGCCAGTTCGACGTCAACCTGTTCGGCGCGGTGGCGCTGATCAAGGCCGTGCTGCCCGGCATGCGCCAGCGGCGCAGCGGGCGGATCATCAACATCACCTCGATGGGCGGCTTCATCACCATGCCCGGCATCGCCTACTACTGCGGCAGCAAGTTCGCCCTGGAGGGCATTTCCGAGACACTGGCCAGCGAGGTCATGGACTTCGGCATCTTCGTCACCGCCGTAGCGCCCGGCTCGTTCCGCACCGACTGGGCCGGCCGCTCGATGCAGCGCAGCGAACGCAGCATCGCCGACTACGACGCGCTGTTCGGGCCGATCCGCGCGGCCCGCGAGGGCAAGAGCGGCAGGCAGAACGGCGATCCGCGCAAGGCCGCCCAGGTGCTGCTGCAACTGGTCGCCATGGAGTCGCCGCCCACGCACCTGCTGCTGGGTTCGGATGCGCTGCAGCTGGTACAGGCCAAGCTGGCCGCCCTGCAGGACGAGATCGCCCGCTACGCCGAGCTGAGCCGCTCGACCGACTTCTGAGCGCGGCTACGCACTCAGCTCCTGCACCAGGAAGTCGAGAAAGGCGCGGGTCTTCAGCGGCACACGCCGCGCGGTCGGGTAGACCGCGTTGATCGAGATCGGCGGCGCCTGCCAGTCGCACATCACCGCCACCAGCCGGCCCTCGGCCAGGGCCTTCTCGACGATGAAGGTGGGTAGCAGCGCGATGCCCATGCCGGCTTCGGCGGCCTGCGCGAGCAGATCGCCGTTGTTGGCGTGCAGCGGCCCGGTGACGTGGACCTTCTGGGTCTCCCGGCCGTTGCTCAGTTGCAGGCTGACGCCACTCTGCAGGTAGCCGTAGTTCAGGCACTGGTGCGCGGCCAGGTCGCGCGGCACCTGCGGCGTGCCCTGGCGCTGCAGATAACCGGGCGATGCCACCAGCACGCGCGGCGCCGGCGCCAGGTGGCGCGCCACCATCGAGGAATCCGCCAGGCTGGCGATGCGGATGGTCACGTCGAAACCGCCCTTGACCGGATCGACCTGCTGGTCGCTGAACACCAGTTGCAACTCGACCCTGGGATGCAGCTCGTGGAATTTCGGGATCAGCGGGCCGAGGCGGCACAGGCCGAAGGACATCGGCGCGTTGACCCGCAGCACCCCGTGGATTTCCGCCAGCCCGCTGCGCGCCCGCTGCTCGGCTTCGTCCAGCGAGGCGAGCACTTCGCGGCAGGCTTCGTAGTACTCGCTGCCGGCTTCGGTTAGGTGAAGGCTGCGGGTGGTGCGCAGCAGCAGTTGCACGCCCAGCGAATCCTCCAGCGCCTGGATCTGCTTGCTGACTTTCGAGCGCGGAACGTCCAGTACCCGCGCGGCGGCGGCGAAGCCATTGGCATTCACCGTCGCCACGAAAGTGCGCATGCAATCGATGCGGTCCATCAGTGTCCCCAATTTGGAATCAATGAGTCTCGATTCTAGGGAATTGTTCCTCCTTATGACCAGCTTTAAAGTTTCTCCCATGCCGCCCACACAGGCCGACACGCCAGGCCGCGGCCGCCTTGCCTACCCACTACTCAGAAGGAAACGATCATGTCCAACCGCGAACTGCTGAACCCGACCAACTCCGCCCTGATCCTCATTGACCACCAGCCGCAGATGGCCTTCGGCGTGCAGTCGATCGATCGCCAGACGCTGAAGAACAACACCGTCGGGCTGGCCAAGGCCGCCAAGCTGTTCAACGTGCCGACCATCCTCACCTCGGTGGAAACCGAAAGCTTCAGCGGCTACATCTGGCCGGAGCTGCTCGGCGTGTTCCCCGGCCAGCAGCCGATCGAGCGCACCTCGATGAACTCCTGGGAAGACAAGAAGCTGGTCGAGGCCGTGAAGGCCACCGGGCGCAAGAAGCTGATCATCGCCGCGCTCTGGACCGAGGTCTGCCTGACCTTCCCGGCGCTGGAAGCCCTCGCCGAAGGCTACGAGGTGTACATCGTCACCGACGCCTCGGGCGGCACCACCAAGGAAGCCCACGACATGTCCGTGCAGCGGATGATCCAGGCCGGCGCGGTGCCGGTGACCTGGCAGCAGGTGCTGCTCGAATACCAGCGCGACTGGGCCCACAAGGAAACCTACGACGCCGTGATGGCGCTGGTGCTGGAGCACTCCGGTGCCTACGGGATGGGCGTCGACTACGCCTACACCATGGTGCACAAGGCGCCGCAGCGCACCCTCTCCTGACCTTTGCCCGTGCCGCCGGCAACGCTTCCGGCGGCACCACTCCCCACTCCATAAATGAGATCGAAGCCATGAACCGCGTGCAAAAAGTACTGAGCGTCACCCTCCTCGCCCTGTCCGTCGGCAATGCCTTCGGCGCTGACAACGTCGTCGCCGAACACCAGACCCAGGCCTTCCTGGATGCGCTGGCTGCCGGTGGCGGCAAGCCGCTGGAACAACTCAGCCCGAAAGACGCCCGTGCGGTGCTGACCGGCGCTCAGGCCTCGGTGAAGGTCGACCTGTCCGGCACCGAAGTCAGCGAAAAAACCATCCGCGCCGCCGGCCAGGACATCCGTCTGACCATCGTCCGCCCGGCCAAGGTCAAGGGCGAGCTGCCGGTGTTCATGTACTTCCACGGCGGCGGCTGGGTGCTCGGCGACTATCCGACCCATGCCCGCCTGATCCGCGACCTGGTGGTCGGCTCCGGCGCCGTGGCGGTCTACGTCGACTACACGCCGTCGCCCGAAGCGCACTACCCGACGGCCATCAACCAGGCCTACGCCGCGACCCGCTGGGTGGCCGAGCACGGTAGGGAAATAGGCGTCGACGGCACCCGCCTGGCGGTGGCCGGCAACAGCGTCGGCGGCAACATGGCGGCGGTGGTCAGCCTGATGGCGAAGGAGCAGAACGCGCCCAAGCTGCGTTTCCAGCTGCTGCTGTGGCCGGTGACCGATGCGCGCTTCGACACCGGCTCGTACCAGCAATACGCCGAGGGGCATTTCCTCACCACCGGGATGATGAAATGGTTCTGGGACAGCTACACCACCGACGCCGGGCAACGCGCCGAAATCCATGCCTCGCCGCTGCGCGCCAGCACCGAGCAACTGCGCGGCCTGCCGCCGGCGCTGGTACAGACCGCCGGGCTCGACGTGCTGCGTGACGAGGGCGAGGCCTATGCCCGCAAGCTCGACGCCGCCGGCGTCGAAGTCACCGCAGTGCGCTACAACGGCATGATCCACGACTACGGCCTGCTCAATCCGCTGGCCGGCATCCCGGAAGTGAAGGCAGCCCTGCGCCAGGCGGCCAACGAGCTGAAAACCCACCTGAACTGACAGGCGAAAAAAAGACCCCGCAGGAGCGACAGGCTCCTGCGGGGGTCTTTTTTTGGGGCGCGCTATTCCGGTGTCATCCGACCCAGCTCACCGCGCTCTTGGGAATCACCTCGGACTCGTCGAGGGTGGAGGCGAACATGCTTACCGCTTCCACTGCATCGCTGGTGCCGCTGCGGATCTGCAGGATCACCGAGTTGGCCTGGTCGGCCAGGATCACGCCGCGCTGCGCCCCTTCCTGGGTGGCGCTCATGCTGGCGACCGCTTCGCGGGTTTCCGAAAGAATCTTGCCGATCATCTCGGCGATCTCCGCCGTCGAGCGACTGGTGCGCCCCGCCAGTTGCCGCACTTCGTCGGCCACCACCGCGAAGCCACGACCCTGGTCGCCCGCCCGCGCGGCCTCGATGGCGGCGTTGAGCGCGAGCAGGTTGGTCTGGTCGGCGATTCCGCGGATGGTGTTGACGATCGCGGTGATCTGCTCGGAACGGTCCCCCAACTGCCCGACCAGGCTCGCCGAGGAGCCGATGCTCTCGGCGATCAGGCGCATTTCACGCGCGGTCTCCTGGATCACCTGGGCGCCCTGCTCGGCGACTTTCTCGGTCTCGGCGGAGATGTGATAGGCCCGCGACGCCCCGCGCGAATCCGCCTCGAACTTCTCCACCCGCTCGGTGATGTCGCTGGCGAACTTGACCACCTTGCACAGCTTGCCCTCGGCGTCGTAGACCGGGTTGTAGGAGGCTTCCAGCCAGACCACGCGGCCGTGCTTGCCGATCCGCTTGAACTGTCCGCTGAAGAATTCGCCGGCGTTGAGGCGTCGCCAGAAATCGCCGTATTCGCTGCTGTTGACCAGCGTCGGCTCGCAGAATAGGCGGTGGCTCTTGCCCTTGAGCTCCGCCATCGAGTAGCCCATGACGTTGAGGAAGTTGTCGTTGGCGACCAGGATGTTGCCGCTCAGGTCGAACTCGATGACGGCCATCGCCCGGTCGAGCGCCGCCAGCTTGCCGCGGGTCTCCGCTTCCTGGCCCACCTTCTGGGTCACGTCCAGGGCGTACTTGACCACCGAGAGCACGCGCCCCTGGTCGTCCAGCACCGGGTTGTAGCTGGCCTCCAGCCAGACGTTCTGGCCGCGCCCGTTGACGCGCTGGAAGGTTCCGGAGACGAACCTGCCGGCGCGCAGTTGCGCCCAGAACTCGGCGTACTCGGGGCTGCGGACCAGCGCCGGCGCGCAGAAATCGCGGTGCGACTTGCCCACCAGCTCGTCGGCGCGATAGCCCATCGTGCTGAGGAAGTTTTCGTTCGCCCGCAGCACCTTGCCGTTCAGGTCGAACTCGACCACGGCCATGGAGCGCTCCAGCGCGGCGATCAGTCCCTTGTAGCCTGCTACTTCGGCCGTCCTAGCCGCCAGTTCATTCTTAGCTGCCTTGTTTCAACATGACGTTTCCTCGGCGAAACGATGGGTGTTGAAACAACGTATCGGCTGATGAACAACGGCCTTGATGCCCCGGCAGATGGATATTTCAGCCTGCCCACTGAAGTAGAGCACAGCGCCGTGCGGACGCACCTCGCCCATGCGGACGCGGCGCGCACTACGGAGCGGAAGTGTGACCGAAGGTTTCTGAAAAGATCGTCAAGACGCGCCGGGATCAGGCCCTGCCGGCACCTTCGAGGAAGAACTGCGCGGCCAGCGCCGCCAGGCCGGAACGCGCCACCCGACCTCGGCGCTCCGCGTCCACCAGGCCGGAGAGGACCGAGGCGAACAGCTCGGCCAAGGCCGGCGCGGCGATGTCGATGCGGAACGCGCCCTCTTTCTGCCCGCGCAGGAAGAAGGCGTCCAGCGCATCCGAGTAAGGCAGCCAGCGGCTGCCACCGGCATCGAGGTCGAGGGAGTCGGGGCGCCACTGGAAGACCAGGAAAGCCAGCAGCTCGCGATGCGTCAGGTGCCCCTCGATCAGATCGCGGAGCGCCTCGCGCGGCGGTGCGCTCTCCAGGTTGGCGTCGGCGATGATCTGGTTCATCACCACCGAGCTGTGGTTCAGCAGCATTTCGATCAGGTTGTCGCGCGTGCCGCAGAAGCGGTTCAGCGTCGCCTTGCTGACGCCGGCGGCCACGGCGATGTCCTTGAAGGTTCCCCGCGGCAGGTCGACGAGGGCAACGGCCAGCGCCTTGAGGAGCTTTTCGTCAGCAATGGGTAGGTCCATTCGGTGCTCTTGGTCTGGGGGCGTGCAACGGCGCGTGCAACATAGTGTGCCGAAAAAGCGGTTGATTCGGAAGAAAACTCAAATGGATCAATCTGGAAGCTTATGAGTCAATATTGACTCATCGTCTTTCGCGACCGATCATGCACGTCCTGACGGATCGATGGGCGCTGCCCGGGTGTGGAGATGACCAGTTTGCGCATTGGGCAGATGTTGAAGACGACCGCACTGTTGACGGCGATCGCCCTCGCCGGCTGTGGCAAGGCGGAGCAGAACGCCCCGGCGACCGCCGCGCCACGCGAGGTGGAAGCGCTGCGCGTGGAAACCGAATCCTTCACCCGTGAAGCCGAGTTGCCTGGCCGCATCGAGCCGGTGCGGGTCGCCGAGGTGCGCGCGCGGGTGGCGGGCATCGTGCTCAAGCGCGCGTTCGAGGAAGGCGCCGACGTGAAGGCCGGCGACCTGCTGTTCCAGATCGATCCGGCGCCGTTCAAGGCCGCGCTGTCACGCGCGCAGGGCGAGCTGGCCCGCGCCGAGGCGACGCTGTTCGAGGCGCAGGCGATGCTCAAGCGCTACGAGCAGCTGGTGAAAGTGGACGCCATCAGCCAGCAGGACTTCGATGCCGCCCGCGCCGGCGTGCAGGGCGGACTGGCGGCCAAACGCAGCGCCCAGGCCGATGTGGAAACCGCCGCGCTGAACCTGGGCTACGCCACCGTGAAGGCGCCCATCAGCGGGCGTATCGGCCGGGCGCTGGTCACCGAAGGCGCGCTGGTCGGCCAGGGCGACGCGACCATGATGGCGCGCATCCAGCAACTGGACCCGATCTACGCCGACTTCACCCAGCCGGTGGCCGACGCCCTGCGCATGCGTGCCGCCCTGGCCGACGCACCCGAGAACACCCTGTCCCTGCGCGTGGAAGGCACCGACCACGAAAGCCTCGGCACGCTGATGTTCACCGATATCTCGGTGGACCCGGGCACCGGCCAGGTGGCGTTGCGCGGACGCTTCGCCAACCCCGAAGGCGTGCTGCTGCCGGGCATGTACGTGCGCGTTCGCGCGCCGCAGGGCACCGATGCCGCCGCCATCCTGGTGCCCCAGCGAGCCATCCAGCGCGGCGCGGACGGCCAGGCGCGGGTGCTGCTGATCGGCCAGGACGGCAAGGCCGAGGCACGCGCCGTGCGCACCGGCGTCATGCAGGGCGGCCGCTGGCAGATCACCGAAGGTCTGGCGGCGGGCGATCAGGTGATCGTCGGCGCCATGAACGGCCTCAATCCCGGCGACCCGGTGACCGCCAGACCTGCCGACAAGCAACCCGACGCCGACAAGGCCAGCGCCCAGTAAGGCCGCCCGCACGGCGCCCGAGGAAACCCCATGTCCCTGTTCTTCATCAGCCGCCCCAACTTCGCCTGGGTCGTCGCCCTGTTCATCTCGCTGGCCGGGCTGCTGGTCATTCCGCTGCTGCCGGTTGCGCAATACCCCAACGTGGCGCCGCCGCAGATCACGGTTACCGCGACCTACCCCGGCGCCTCGGCCAAGGTGCTGGTCGACTCGGTCACCAGCGTGCTCGAGGAAGAGCTCAACGGGGCCAAGAACCTGCTGTACTTCGAATCCACCAGCAACTCCAACGGGATGGCGGAAATCGTCATCACCTTCACCCCCGGCACCTCGCCGGAGCTGGCCCAGGTCGATGTGCAGAACCGCCTGAAGACCGCCGAGGCGCGGATGCCCCAGGCGGTGCTCGACCTCGGCATCCAGGTCGAGCAGACCAGCGCCGGCTTCCTGCTGATCTACGCGCTGAACTACGCCAACGGCGACGGCGACCAGGACACCACCGCGCTGGCCGACTATGCGGCGCGCAACATCAACAACGAGATCCGCCGTGTCGCCGGGGTCGGCAAGCTGCAGTTCTTCGCCTCCGAGGCGGCGATGCGGGTGTGGATCGCACCGCAGAAACTGGTCGGCTACGGCCTCTCCATCGATGACGTGAGCAACGCCATCCGTGCGCAGAACGTGCAGGTGCCGGCCGGCGCGTTCGGCAGCACGCCCGGCACGGCGGAGCAGGAAGTGACCGCGACCCTGGCGGTCAAGGGCACGCTGGACAATCCGGAGGAGTTCGGTCGCATCCTGTTGCGCGCCAACCGGGACGGCTCGCGGGTGACCCTCGCCGACGTCGCGCGCCTGGAGGTGGGCAGCCAGGACTACAACTTCACCACCCGCCTGAACGGCAAGCCAGCGGTCGGCGCGGCGATCCAGCTGTCACCGGGCGCCAACGCGATCCAGACCGCGGAAGCGATCAAGCGACGCCTCGCCGAGCTGTCGGTCAACTTCCCGGAGAACATCGAGTACTCGGTGCCCTACGACACCTCGCGCTTCGTCGACGTGGCCATCGACAAGGTCATCGCGACGCTGGTCGAGGCCATGCTGCTGGTGTTCCTGGTGATGTTCCTGTTCCTGCAGAACGCCCGCTACACCCTGATCCCGTCGATCGTGGTGCCGGTCTGCCTGCTGGGCACGCTGACGGTCATGTACCTGCTCGGTTTCTCAGTGAACATGATGACCATGTTCGGCATGGTGCTGGCCATCGGCATCCTGGTGGACGACGCCATCGTCGTGGTGGAGAACGTCGAGCGGATCATGGCCGAGGAAGGCCTCGCCCCCGCCGCAGCCACCGCCAAGGCGATGGGCCAGGTTTCCGGCGCGATCATCGGCATCACCCTGGTGCTCTCGGCGGTGTTCCTGCCGCTGGCGTTCATGGCCGGTTCGGTGGGGGTGATCTACCAGCAGTTCTCCCTCTCGCTGGCGGTGTCGATCCTGTTCTCCGGCTTCCTCGCGCTGACCTTCACCCCGGCGCTGTGCGCCACCCTGCTCAAGCCGATCGCGCAGGGTCACTACGAGAAGCGCGGTTTCTTCGGCGCCTTCAATCGCCTGTTCGCCCGCCTGACCACGCGCTACACCGCGCTCAACACGCGCCTGGTCCGGCGCACCGGGCGCTTCATGCTGCTCTACCTGGGCATCGTGGTGCTGCTGGGTTTCGTCTATCTGCGCCTGCCGGAATCCTTCGTGCCGTCCGAAGACCAGGGCTACATGATCATCGACCTGCAACTGCCGCCCGGCGCCACCCGCGCGCGCACCTCGGCGGCCGGGCACGAACTCGAGCAGTACCTGGGTTCGCGCGAGGCCGTCGCGTCCACCTTCCTGGTCATGGGTTTCAGCTTCTCCGGCATGGGCGAGAACGCCGCCCTCGCCTTCCCCACGCTCAGGGACTGGTCGGAGCGCGGCAAAGGGCAGTCCGCCGACGACGAGACCGCCCTGGTGAACCAGCGCTTCGGCAACCCCCGCGACGGCGCGATCATGGCCGTGTCGCCGCCGCCCATCGACGGACTGGGCAACTCCGGCGGCTTCTCCCTGCGCCTGCAGGACCGCGCCAGCCTGGGCCGCGACGCGCTGCTGGCGGCGCGCGACGAACTGCTCGGCAAGGCCTACGGCAATCCGAAAATCCTCTACGCGATGATGGAAGGCCTGGCCGAGGCGCCGCAGTTGCGGCTGCTCATCGACCGCGACAAGGCCCGCGCCCAGGGCGTGCGCTTCGAAACGATCAGCAGCGCGCTGTCCACCGCCTTCGGCTCCGCGGTGATCAACGACTTCGCCAACGCCGGGCGACAGCAACGGGTCGTGGTGCAGGCCGAACAGGCCGAGCGGATGACCCCGGAAAGCGTGCTGGAGCTGCGCGTACCCAACGACGCTGGCGAGCTGGTGCCGCTCGGCGCCTTCGTCTCCACCCAGTGGGAACAAGGCCCGGTGCAGATCGCCCGCTACAACGGCTATCCGTCGATCCGCATCTCCGGCGACGCCGTTCCCGGCGTCAGCACCGGCGAGGCGATGGCCGAGCTGGAGCGCCTGGCCAGTGAACTGCCGGCCGGTATCGGCTACGAATGGACCGGCCTGTCGTACCAGGAGCGGGTCGCCAGCGGCCAGGCATTGCAGCTGTTCGCCCTGGCCTTCGTGGTGGTGTTCCTGCTGCTGGTGGCGCTCTACGAGAGCTGGGCGATTCCGCTGGCGGTGATGCTCATCGTGCCGGTGGGCGCCCTCGGCGCCGTGCTGGCGGTCACCGCGGTGGGCATGCCCAACGACGTCTACTTCAAGGTCGGGCTGATCACCATCATCGGCCTGTCGGCGAAGAACGCGATCCTCATCGTCGAGTTCGCCAAGGACCTGCGCGCCCAGGGCCGCTCGCTGCGCGAGGCGGCCATCGAAGCGGCGCGGCTGCGCTTCCGGCCGATCATCATGACGTCGCTGGCGTTCATCCTCGGCGTGTTGCCGCTGGTGGTGGCCAACGGCGCCGGCGCCGCCAGCCAGCGTGCCCTCGGCACCGGGGTGGTCGGCGGCATGCTCAGCGCCACCCTGCTGGGGGTGATCTTCGTGCCGATCTTCTTCGTCGCCGTGCTCTCGCTGCGTGAGCGCCGCAGCCACGGATCGGGCAAGACCCCGCCGCCCACCGGGGCGTGACCCTCGCACTGCCCCTGCCCGCGACGGCGTGCAGGGGCCAGGCCCGCATCCCGCGCGCACCCGACCCGATCCAATAGTCGCATGCATGAAACTATCGGCCTTCTGGCGATATCTAGCCTTCAAGGATTACGGATCGGTAGTTCGACACTCCACACATACTGAAACACTTCGATTTATAGTGCTTCGCGATATTAAATTGCGATTATAAACAGTTTGGTGGAAGAGCAAATTAGCTGCCCGTTAACCGCGCAAAATTCATCACGGACTCTATAACTAGTTTCAGGGAGCCTTCCAACCAAACTATCCGGGAACCAGCCATGAACCCTACCTTCACGCGGTTTAAAACGCTCAGAAAAGTCCTTCCGCTGGCCATGCTGCTGTTCGGCGCGACCGCCGTGGCGCAAGAGAAGCTTCCCCTCGTCTCGATCAACGTGGCCGGGGCCGAGTTCTCTTCCGGCGCCATTCCCGGCAAGCTGGGGACGAACTTCTTCTTCCCGGACAAGACCTATTTCGCCAAGTGGAAGGAGCGCGGCATCACGCTCGTTCGCTTCCCGCTGAAGTGGGAGCGCATACAACCGACACTCGGCGGCGCGCTGGACCCAACTTACGTGAAGTACATCGATGACATGTTGGCACAGGCCAATACCTATGGTGTCAAAGTAATATTAGATGTACACAACTACGCGCGTTACAACAACGAAGTCATAGGTTCCGCCAAAGTTACCTTTTCGCACTTCCGCAAACTCAACGAGTTAATCGCCAACCGCTATAAGAACAATCCCGCCGTTTATGGCTACGACATCATGAACGAGCCCTATGGCGCGGCCGACCAATACTGGCCCCAGGCGGCCCAGGCGGGGATCAATGGCATTCGCGTCTACGACAAGAAGAAGCCCATCTTCGTCGAAGGACGTTCCTACTCCGGCGCCTACACCTGGCCCTGGTACAACGACCCGCTGGCCGCGCTCGTCGATCCCAAGGCCGACAACATCATCTACTCCGCGCATGCCTACATCGATGACAACGGCAGCGGCCAGTACAAGACGGCGCCCGCCACCGTGGACCCGATGATCGGGGTCAAGCGCATCGAGCCCTTCGTCAACTGGCTGAAGAAGAACGGCAAGAAGGGCCACATCGGCGAGTTCGGCGTACCCAACGATCCGCGCTACCTGCAGGCGATGGACAACACCCTCGCTTACCTGCAGAAGAACTGCATCACCATGACCTACTGGGCCGCCGGGCCATCGTGGGGCACCTACAAGCTGTCCATCGAACCGACCAAGGCCGGCATCGACCAGGCGCAGTGGGCGGTACTGAAGAAATACGTCGGCGGCGGCAACTGCACCAAGCCCGGGCCGAACTGATCGCCACCCGCAGCACGTCCGCGCCTACCGCGCGGCGTGCTGCCGTCCCGCGGTAGACCGCTGCGCGGCGCCCTCCAGTCAGCGGGAATGGCGTGACCCGGACGGATGGATGGGGCAAAGGCGCGCCAATCTGTACCATGGGCCGCCGTTTTCCCTGCCCGGTGATTGCGATGTCCACCCGCACGACCTCCCTGCCCCCGGCCGCCACGGCGGCGGGCCAATCCAGCCCGCTGGTGATGCGCGTGATCTGCGCCTGCGCGCTGGCGCACCTGATCAACGACCTGATCCAGGCGGTGCTGCCGTCGATCTACCCGATGCTCAAGGCCAACTACGGCCTGACCTTCACCCAGGTCGGCCTGATCACGCTGACCTTCCAGCTCACCGCCTCGCTGCTGCAACCCTGGGTCGGCTACCACACGGACCGCCATCCCAAGCCCTGGCTGCTGCCGGCCGGTTCGCTGTGCACGCTGGTCGGCATCCTCATGCTGGCCTTCGTCGGCAGTTTCCCGGCGATCCTGCTGGCGTCGGGACTGGTCGGCATCGGCTCCTCCACCTTCCATCCGGAAACCTCGCGGATCGCGCGTCTGGCCTCGGGCGGGCGCTTCGGCCTGGCGCAATCCACTTTCCAGGTCGGCGGCAACGCCGGCAGCGCGTTCGGCCCGCTGCTGGCTGCGGCCATCGTGATTCCCTTCGGCCAGGGCCACGTCGCCTGGTTCGGCCTGTTCGCCGCCTTCGCCATCCTGGTGCTCTATGGGCTGAGCCGCTGGTACCGCGCCCACCTCGCGCTGTTCAAGCTGAAGGCCGGCGGTAGGGCCACCCACGGGCTGTCCAAAGGGCGGGTCACCTTCGCGCTGGTGGTGCTGGCGCTGCTGGTGTTCTCCAAGTACTTCTACATGGCGAGCTTCACCAGCTACTTCACCTTCTACCTGATCGAGAAGTTCGACCTGTCGATCGCCAGCTCGCAGCTGCACCTGTTCCTGTTCCTCGGCGCGGTCGCCGCCGGCACCTTCTTCGGCGGCCCGATCGGCGACCGCATTGGCCGCAAGACGGTGATCTGGTTCTCGATACTCGGCGTCGCCCCGTTCACCCTGGCGCTGCCCTACGTCGACCTGTTCTGGACCGGCGTGCTGAGCATGATCATCGGCTTCATCCTCGCCTCGGCCTTCTCCGCCATCGTGGTCTTCGCCCAGGAACTGGTGCCGGGCAACGTCGGCATGATCGCCGGGGTGTTCTTCGGCCTGATGTTCGGTTTCGGCGGCATCGGCGCCGCGCTGCTCGGGCACTTGGCCGACATCCACGGCATCGAGTACGTCTACAAACTCTGCTCGTTCCTGCCGCTGTTCGGCATCCTCACCGTTCTGCTGCCGTCCACCAGGGGCGTTTGAAGCCGCCCCGCGCAGCCATAAAAAAGCCCCGCATGGGCGGGGCTTTCGTTGCATCGAGGCTCAGGCGGCGCGGCGTGCGCTGGCAAGCTCCTTCTTCATGCTTTGCTTCATCTGCTCCATCTCCTGGCCCAGCTCGTTCAGGCGGTCTTCGCCCAACAGCTTCCTGGCCTGGGGGAACATCTCTTCTTCCTCTTCCTCGATGTGGTGCTCGAGCAGTTCCTGGCAGACCTTGACGCGGGCGGCGAACTCCACGGTGGCCGGATCGGTGTTCAGCAGGTCGGGCAGCACCAGACTGTCCACCGTGCGGTGCTCTTCCTTGGCTTCGTGGTACATCTTTTCTTCTTCCTTGCCGCCGGCCTCACGGTAGGCCGGGTAAAGGATCTGTTCTTCGATGGCCGTGTGAATGGCCAATTCCATTTCCAGCTTGCCGAGCAGCTCGGTACGTTTCTTCACCGCGCGCTGGGTCGATTCCGAGAGTTGCGTGAGCAGGTCCTTGACCGTCACATGATCGTTCTTGAGCAGTTCAATGGCGTTCATTGCGTATCTCCTCTAGGCGCAAGACTCAGGGGTCTTATCTTGTCCAACCGTCGAAACAGCCGGCTGGTGAGAAGAAGATTGCGAGGGCCATGCCAATCCCGACGAGCTAAATAAATCTATTGTAATCAACAAGATGGAGAACAGCGGCGGCGCGCTTGACCGGTGATATTGCATGGTCGGTCCGATTTCCCTGTGCAATTTGCATCGCCCGGAAAGCGCCGTTCTCCAGCGGCGCGGCAGCGCCGATCAGTCGTCCGCCTTGTCCTGCTCGCTCAGATTGACCGCCGTCCTGGCGGCATCCACGTCGGAATAGCGGTACTCCACGCTGCCATCGTCCGCCGTCACCTCGAAGACTACGTCGACATCGTCCTTCCGGAGTCGGTCCGGGATCTCCTCACCTTCGAGTCGCTTCACTTTCACACTCATGGCATCTCTCCTGGGTTGGTTCCCGTGTGACCGCGGGGCCCCAGCAGAGTCCGGGCGAGACGACGAAGCGCACTCCGCTACGCCTTGACCACCGCCGTGGGGATCAACCCCGTCTCGCGGTAGCTGAGGATCAGCTCGTCGAACAGACCGATATCGCCGCGCGTGCGGGCGACCAGTTGCGCGCCGGCGACCGCCGTGTAGATGGCGCGCGCGCGTCGCTCGCGGACTTCCGCGCCGTCCACTCCGGCATCCGCCAGCACCTGGGCCAGCCAGGCCACGTTGGCGTCGGCGAACGCCCTGACCTCGCGCTGGACGTCCTCGGGCAGGTCTTCGTGTTCCGCGGCCATGAAGCTGGACAGACAGAGCCGGTTGCCGTCCTCCAGCGAGCTGCGAAAGATCGACGGGTAACGCGCGAGGCATTCGACGGGATCGGGGTTCGACGCCCGTATTCCTTCCAGAACGGCGGCGGTGTCCTGCCAGTAGCGCGCGGCAACGGCGGCGCCGAGTTCGGCCTTGCTGGCGAAGTGGTAGTAGATGCTGGCGTTCTTGATCCCCACCGCCTCGCCGATGCTTCGAAAATTGACGCCGCTGTACCCGTGCATCTGCGCCGCGGTTTTCGCCGCGGCCAGGATGGCCTCCCGCGCGTTATCGCCCAAGGTGTGCTCCTCGACTCGTCCAATTGACACCACGAAGTTTACGCGCGCCGATGCTTACCTGCCAACTGGAAGGTAGGGCTTGACAGCAGTATCAGGACGCGTCGAATATTTACCTACCAACTGACAGGTAGATAGATAACCACATGAGTGACGAAGCACAGCGAATCGACCCTCAGGCCCTTCCGCAAATGAAAATCCACGACTGGTTCAATGGCCCCTACCCGGCCCGCGTGCGCATCGCCCTGGCCGAGAAAGGCCTGCTCTCGCGCGTCGAGTTCGTCCCGGTCAACCTCTGGAAAGGCGAGCACAAGGCCGCCGATTTCCTCGCCATCAACTACTCCGGGACCTTGCCGGTGCTGGAGTTGAGCGACGGCACCTACCTCGCGGAATGCACGGCCATCACCCAGTACCTCGACGCGCTGGATGGCCATCCGCTGCTCACGGGTGACACACCGCTGCAGAAAGGGCTCATCCACATGATGACCAAACGCGCCGAAATCGAATTTCTCGATGCGGTCAGCGTTTACTTCCACCACGCCACGCCGGGGCTCGGACCGCAGGTCGAGCTCTACCAGAATCCGGAATGGGGCGGGCGCATGCGCGACAAGGCGATCCGGGGCATGCGCTACTTCGACGGCGTCCTGCGGGAGCGCCCGTTCGTGGCGGGCGATGCCTTCTCCATGGCCGATATCGCGGTGCTCGGCGGGATGATCTTCGCCGCGCTGGTCAAGCTTCCGGTACCCGACGACTGCACCGCGCTGCGGGCGTGGCACGAGCGGATGCAGGAAAGACCCAGCGTGCGGGAATGGCGAGCGATGGTGGAGCGCGGCGCTCCCCGCTAGGCCCGAGGGCCGACAGCGCACCCGGCCGTGGCCGAGATCGATAGCGGACATTTGCCCCGCGACGACATAGTCTCTGCCTTTCTGTCGATGCTCGGCGCGGGGGTGGTGGTGGACAGGTTCCAGGAAATGAAGGTGCTGCTGGCGGTGACCGAGGCGGAGAGCTTCGCCGGCGGCGCCAGGCTGCTGGGCATGTCGCCGCCCGGTGCGACACGCGCCATCGCCGCCCTGGAGAAGCGCCTCGGCACCCTGCTGCTGGCCCGCAACACCCGCAGCCTGAGGCTGACGGAAGCCGGCCGGCGCTATGTGGAGGACTGCCGGCGCATTCTCCTGGAGCTCGAGGAAGCGGAGGAGCTGGCGTCCGGCAGCAGCCTGCGCATCCGTGGAAACCTGACGGTCACCGCCCCGGTGATGTTCGGCGAACTGTTCCTGATTCCGCTGATCACCGAGTACCTCGCTACCCATGGCGAGGTGACGGTCAACGCGCTGCTGGTCGACCGGCTGGTGAACCTGGCCGACGAAGCGGTGGATGTCGCCATTCGCATCGGACAGCTCCCCGAAGGCAGCTTCCATGCCCTCAAGGTGGGCGAGATCCGTCCGGTGATCTGCGCCGCGCCGGCCTTTCTCGATCGCGTCGGGCGGCCCGCCCATCCGCGCGATCTGCAGGGCGCGCAGACGGTCATGTCCTCCGCCAGCACGCTGCTCACCGAGCTGCATTTCGACGGCCCCGAAGGCCCCTCGACGATGGCGCCGCACGCGCGCCTGGTGGTGAGCTCGAACCAGGCGGCGATCAACGCGGCGCGTATGGGCTGGGGCTACACGCAGGTGCTGTCCTATCAGGTCGCGGACGCCGTCGCCAGGGGCGAGCTGGAGATCGTGCTGGCCGCCTTCGGCACGCCGCCGCTGCCGGTGCATGTGCTCTACCAGAGCGGCAAGCAGGTCTCCGCCCGGGTGCGCACCTTCGTCGATCACTGCCATGACCGCCTGCTGAACGACGCGGCGTTGCAGCGTCTCGGCGCACCCTGACGCATG
This sequence comes from Pseudomonas sp. UBA3153, assembly GCF_002364635.1. Taxonomy (NCBI): domain Bacteria; kingdom Pseudomonadati; phylum Pseudomonadota; class Gammaproteobacteria; order Pseudomonadales; family Pseudomonadaceae; genus Pseudomonas; species Pseudomonas sp. UBA3153. The sequence continues at coordinate 109 of NZ_DEYR01000029.1, read as the reverse complement.
AGCCGCTACCGGCAGATGGAAGTCTTCGCCGCGGTCGCGCAGGCGGGCAGCCTCGCGGCGGCGGCGCGCGACCTGGCGCTGTCGCCGGCCACCGTGATGCGCACGCTGG